>NZ_DBNGPQ010000156.1:0-69120 GCF_057122925.1 Umezawaea sp.
CAAGCGTGCGCGGCCATCGAGACACCCGCACGATCGGGGTGACCACCCCGCCCGGACAGACCAGCGAGCCCCCGCCCAAGACCTCACCCGAGCCCTCCACCCGAGACCCCGATTAGGGCTCCCGCAAATCCCGGCCTACACTGCTCAGGTTGCCTCGGCGAGGGCGAGCATCACGTTCGGCGTGATCGACGCGGCGGCTTTGATGCCGCGCGTGTCTGTCTTCTTCCGCGCACCGCGCTGCTCGCCGCCGCAGGCTGCCGCCCCCGCCTAGCCCGCCCGACGTACAAGGAGAGCCCCACCGTGTCCGAGGTCCGTCTCGCTGCCGAGCAGCGCACCGAGTTCGGCAAGGGCGCTGCCCGCCGCACCCGCCGCGCAGGCAAGATTCCCGCAGTCCTCTACGGCCACGGCTCCGACCCCAAGCACCTGGCTCTGCCGGCACTTGAGTTCGCCCGTGTGATCCGTGAAAACGGCAGCAACGCCGTCCTGACGCTGGACATCGACAGCGCCACCGAGCTCGCGCTGACCAAGACCGTCACCACGCACCCCCTCAAGAACTACATCGAGCACGTGGACCTGCTCCTGGTCCGCCGCGGCGAGAAGGTCACGGTCGACCTCCCCGTCGTGCTCGTCGGCGAAAGCGCGCCCGGCACCCTGCTCACGCAGGACATCACCTCGGTGTCGATCGAGGCGGACGCGCTGAACATCCCGGAGCAGGTGGAGTACACCGTCGCCGGTCTCGAAGCAGGCACGCAGATCCACGCTTCGGACCTGACCCTGCCCGAGGGCGTCACCCTCATCACGGACCCCGAGGCCCTGGTCGTGGCGGTCAACGCCGCCCAGGCCGCTGACGCTCCCGAAGAGGCCGCTGAGGCCACCGAGGAAAGCTGAGCCCCATCACGTCGGGCAGTTCGAACGGCACCCCACCCCCGCACGACCGCGAGGGTGGGGTGCCGTTCGTCTACCAAGATCAAAATGGCGTGAGCCCCGCCGACGTGCGGACGGTGAAGTTCCCCCGCCACTCCCGCGCCGGCCACGGCTACGACGTCGAGCAGGTCGACGGGTTCCTGCGGCGGTTGGCGGACGCGCTGTCCGGTCGGATCAGAGTTCACCCGGACGAGGTACGCGCGGTGGTGTTCAACCGGGCCGCGTCGGACCAGCGCGGCTACGACCCGCGTCCGGTGGACGACTTCCTCGCCCGCGTGGAACGGCAGATGCGGGCCGGCTACGTGCCGCCGACCGGGTTGCGCGGCGGCGAGGACCTCATCACCGTGAAGCTGCCGAGGGCGTCGAACGGCTACGATCGGGTCGAGGTGGACGCCTTCCTCGGGCGTGCCGCCGCCGCGCTGGACGGTCGCACGAGGATGACCGCCGGCGAGGTCCGCAACACCAGGTTCAGCACGACGTCGGGTCTCCGGCGCGGCTACCGGGTGCAGGCGGTTGACGCCCTGTTGGACACCCTTGAGCAGGAGTTGCGCTTCCGTGGCCGATGAGTTGGCGCTGGTGGTCGGCCTGGGCAACCCCGGCCCGAAGTACGAGGGCAACCGCCACAACGTCGGGTTCCTCGTGCTGGACGAGCTGGCCGCCCGCGTGCGCGGCAAGTTCAAGGCGCACAAGGGCGGTGCCGAGATCGTCGAGGGCCGCCTGGCGGGCCGCCGGGTGGTCCTGGCCAAGCCCCGCAGCTTCATGAACCTCTCGGGGGGCCCGGTCGCGGGTGCCGCGAACTTCTTCAAGGTCGCGCCCGCCGACATCATCGTGGTGCACGACGAGCTGGACCTGCCCTACGGCACGGTCCGGATGAAGCTCGGCGGCGGCGACAACGGCCACAACGGTCTGCGCTCCATCACCAAGTCCCTCGGCACGAAGGACTACCTCCGCGTCCGCTTCGGCGTGGACCGCCCGCCGGGTCGCATGGACCCGGCGGACTACGTCCTGCGCGACTTCTCCGCCGCCGAGCGCAAGGAGCTCGCGTTCGAGCTGGACCGCACCGCCGACGCCGTCGAGTCGCTGCTGACCGACGGCCTCGAAGCGGCCCAGAACAAGTTCCACTAACCCGCGGGCACCAGCGACGTCGCCGCCGACCGGCGGAGCTTCCCCGACGGCGTCTTCGGCAGGCTGCCCGGCTTGAGCACGACGACCGCGAACGGCCGCAGCCCCACCGCGTCCACGACGCGCGAGGTGATCTCCTTGCGCATCGCCTTCTCGACCTCGTCGTCACCCGCGGACTTGGACTCGACCACGACGGCGAACCGCTCGCGCCGCGTCCCGGCGTCCAGCCGGACGGCGACCGCGTTGCCGGGCCGCACCCCCTCCACCGAGCAGGCCGCGCGCTCGATGTCGGTCGGGTAGATGTTGCGCCCGCCCATGATGATCACGTCCTTGCGGCGTCCGCAGACGACGATCTGCCCGTCGACCACGTACCCCTCGTCGCCGGTCTCCAGCCAGCCCTCGGCGTTCTGGGTGGCGAGCGGGCCGTCCACGGTCAGGTAGCCGGGCGTCACGGCTTCGCCGCGCACCCGCAGCTGGCCCACGTGCCGCTCGGGGAGGACGTTGCGGTCCTCGTCGACGGCGTGCACCTCCAGGCCGGGCACGGGCGGCCCGAGGAGGGGGAACGTGCGGGCGTTGGGCGTGTCCTCGGGCACCGGCACCGCGCGGTGCTCGGCCTCCAGCTGGTCGGGGTCGACGACGTCGACGGCGAGCCCGGTGAAGACCGGCGCGAACGCCACGGCCAGGGTCACCTCGGCCATGCCGTACGCGCACATGACCGACTCGGGGCGCAGGCCGAAGCGCGCGCCGGCGTCGGTGAACGCGCGCACGGCGGCCGGGTCGATCGGCTCGGCGCCGTTGAGCGCGAGCCGCATCGACGACAGGTCGAAGGCGTTGTCGTCCTCCACGGTCGACATGCGCCGGGCGACGATCGAGTACGCGAAGTTGGGGGCCGCGGTGATGGTGCCGCGGTGGCGGCTGATCAGGTCCGGCCACAGGGTCGGGCGGGCCAGGAAGTCGACCGGAGTGACCTTGACCAGGTCGATGCCGAAGAGCATCGGGATGGTCAGGAACCCGACCATGCCCATGTCGTGGAACAGCGGCAGCCACGAGATCATCGTGTCGGTCGCCGTGTCGAGCGCGGCGGCCGTGCGCATCGCGTAGGCGTTGGACATCAGGTTGCCGTGGGTGATCCGCACGGCCTTCGGGTCGGCGGTGGAGCCGCTGGTGAGCTGGAGCAGCGCGGTCGCGTCCTCGCCGACCTCGACGGGCGCGGCCAGCGGCTCGCCCGCCAGTTCGTCCAGCTTGCGGTAGCCGATGCCGTGCTGGTCCAGCACGCCCGCCAGCGCGTCGAAGGGGCTGCCGAGCAGCACCAGCTTCGAGTCGATCATCGAGAGCACCTTGATGGTGTCCGCCGCCCACTCGGCCAGGTCGGTGCGCGCGGTCGGCTGGTGCAGCATCGTCGTGCTGCCGCCCGCCATCCACACGGCTTGCACGGCGGGCGCGATCTCCGCCGGGTCGGCGGCCAGCACGGCGACGGCCGCTCCCGGCTGCGCGCCACCCTCGACGAGTCCGCCTGCCAGCCTGGCGGCGCGCTCGTGCACCTCCGCCCAGGTGCGGCGCAGGGGCGCGTTCGGCTCCCCCGTCGTCATCCCCTTGGCCCGACCTCCCGGCCCGGTGGCGGTGTCCAGCATCGTGTTCACGAACGTGCTCATGGTGGTCAGGGTAGATCGGTCGAGCCGTCCGCGTGCCGCGCGAGCGCCTTACCCCGGATCGCGTCGTCCCGCGACTCCGCATTAGGCCGTTAGGGCGAACGGATTCAGCGGCCATCCGGACATACTCGGGTGACAGGATTTCAGGGAGGCACTGGGTGGATCGGGCTGGCCACGACACGAAACAGCACCAGCCTGCGCATCCCGCGCCGCTGCTGAGCGCGGACGACATCGGCCAGGTGGTGTTCCACCGCCCGCCCGCAGGCGAGCAGGGTTACGACGAGGACAGGGTCGACGACTTCCTCGACCGCGTCGAGGAGACCCTGCGCAACAGGGACACGGTGACGGCGCGGGACATCCGCGCGATGCGGTTCCCGTTGCCCAGGCCCGGCCACGCCGGCTACCACGCCGCCGAGGTCGACATGTTCCTGGAACTGGTCGCGGAGACCCTGGAGTCGACACCGCAGCGCCGCCAGGCGACCGCGCCCGCCCTGGGGGCGCACGCGACGTCGACCAAGATGCAGCCGCCTCCCAGGCTCAAGCCGGAGGACGTCAGGGGCGTCCGCTTCCACAAGCCGCGGGGTGGCACGCCGGGCTACCACGAGGGCGAGATCGACGCGTTCCTCGCCCGCATCGAGGCCACCCTGCGCGGTCGGGACGACCTCACGGCCCTGGAGGTCCAGGAGGCCGAGTTCAGCGAGGCGACGCCGGACCAGTTCGGCTACGACGAGGACGACGTCGACATGTTCCTCGACCTGGTCGTCGTCACGCTGGAGCAGTCGCCGCCGGTGGCGGTCCAGCCGGAGTTCGTCGAGCCCCCGCTGACGGCGCGGGACGTGCGGACGGCGGCGTTCGGCAAGCCCCCGCGCGGCAGGCGCGGCTACCAGGAGTCCCAGGTGGACAAGTTCCTGGACCGCATCGAGGACACCCTCCTGGGGCAGGACGACCTGACGGCGGCGGACATCAAGGAGATGAGGTTCAGCCGCCCGCTGATCGGCCGCAGGGGCTACGACGAGGACGAGGTGGACGCCTTCCTGGCGCGGGTCGAACGCCAGCTCGCGGGCGGTCCCGGTGCTCCGGGCAGGATCCCGCCGATCCAGAGCTGGAAGCAGCTGCGCCAGGTGCGCCTGCCCCCGGCGGCCCCGAACCAGCGCGGCTACAGACAGGCCCAGGTAGACCGCATGCTGGAGGAGATCGGCATCGCGCTGGACGGGATGCTGGGAGCGACCTCCTCGGACATCTCCAAGGTCAGGTTCGCCCACGCGCTGCTCAACGGCCAGGGCTACGACTGCGCCTTCGTCGACGACCTCATGCCCCGCCTGGCAGCGGAACTGCGCCGACGGGGTCGCTGAACGCGGAGGGGGCGGCGTTCCGCGGAACGCCGCCCCCTCGTTCGTCGGCTCAGCCCTCGACCAGCTCGGCGGCGGCCATCCACTGCTCCTCGACCTCGGCCACCTCGGCGTGCACGGCCCGCAGCTCGGCGTCCAGGGCCAGCAGCCGCTCCGGTTCGGTGGCCGCGGCGGCCAGCGCAGCGTGCAGCTCGGCCTCCTTCTTCTGGAGCGTCGTCATCCGCCGCTCCAGCTTCGACAGCTCCTTGCGGGCGGCCCGCTGGTCGGCGGCGCTCGACACCGCGACCGGCACCGGCACCGCTTCCCGTGACGCGGCGAGTTCGCGCTGGGAGTCCCGCCGCAGCAGGTACTCCTCGATGCCGCCGGGCAGGTCGGTCAGCCCGCCGTCGCCGAACAGCGCGACGACCTGGTCGCACACCCGTTCCACCAGGTACCGGTCGTGCGAGATCACCACGAGCGTCCCCGGCCAGGAGTCGAGCAGGTCCTCCAGCTGCTGGAGCGTGTCGATGTCCAGGTCGTTCGTCGGCTCGTCGAGCAGCAGCACGTTCGGCTCGGCCATGAGCAGCCTGCAGAGCTGCAACCGCCGCCGCTCACCGCCGGACAGGTCGGACACGGGCGTCCACTGCTTCTGCGAGGAGAACCCGAACCGCTCCCCCAGCTGCGAGGCGGACATCTCCTGCTTGCCCAGCACGACCCGCCGGGCGACCTCCTCGATGGCCTCCAGCACCCGCATCGACCCGCGCAGGTCGTGCAGCTCCTGGGTGAGGTGGGCGAGCTTCACCGTCTGGCCCTGGATGCGCCGACCGCCCTCGGTCTCCCGCTCACCGGCCAGCAGCCGCAGGAGCGTCGTCTTGCCCGACCCGTTGACGCCGACGAGCCCGATCCGGTCGCCGGGACCGATCCGCCACGTCAGGTCCTTGACCAGCGTCCGGTTGCCGACGGTGAGGGTCGCGTCCTCCAGCTCCAGCACCGTGCGCCCGAGGCGGCGCTTGGCGAACGCCAGCAGCTCGACCTTGTCGCGGGGCGCGGGCACGTCGGAGATCAGCGCCTCGGCGGCGTCGATGCGGTAGCGGGGCTTGGAGGTGCGGGCCGGGGCGCCGCGGCGCAGCCAGGCCAGCTCCTTGCGGGCCAGGTTGCGGCGCTTCTCCTCCAGGGTGTCGGCCAGCCGCCCCCGCTCGGCGCGGGCGAAGATCCAGTCCGCGTAGCCGCCCTCGTACTGCTCCACCTGGCCGCCGACGACCTCCCACGTGCGGGTGCAGACGGTGTCGAGGAACCAGCGGTCGTGCGTCACGACCACGAGCGCCGACTTGCGGGCCAGCAGGTGCGCGGCCAGCCAGCGCACGCCCTCGACGTCGAGGTGGTTGGTCGGCTCGTCCAGCACCAGCAGGTCGAGGTCCTGCACCAGCGCGGCGGCCAGCGCGACGCGGCGCCGCTCGCCACCGGACATGGTCCCGACGGGCGAGTCCAGGCCCAGCGCGGTGATCCCCAGTCCGTCCAGGATGGACCGGACGCGGGCGTCGGCGGCCCACTCGTGCTCCGCGTCGAACCCGAGCGGGTCGATCACGGCGTGCCGGACGGTGGAGCCCTCGGGCAGCTCGGTCCGCTGGGTCACCACGGCCATGGACAGCCCGCGGTTCTGGCTCACGCGCCCCGAGTCGGGGTCTTCGAGGCCCGCCAGGACCTCCAGCAGGGTGGTCTTGCCGCCACCGTTGAGGCCCACCACCCCGATCCGATCGCCGTCACCGACACCGAGGGACACCCCGTCCAGCAGGGGCCGGACGCCGAACGACTTGGACACGGACTCGAGGTTGACCAGGTTGGCCATCGTGGAAGCGCACCTTCAGAGTAGGGAGGAGGAAGAGCGGGACTTAGGCGTGGACCTCGGGCGGCACCGGTCGGGGTGCTTCCTCGGAGGCCACGACGCGGGCGCCGGGCATGGGCCCCTGGGCGACGCGGACGGTCCGGCACACGCCCGCACCGGCCAGCTCGGCGGCGACCCGCACGGCCGAGTCGGCGTCGGTGCAGAGGAACGCGCAGGTCGGGCCGGACCCGGACACCATCCCGGCGAGGGCACCGGCGTTGACCCCGGCGCGCAGCGTGCGCCGCAGGTTGGGCCGCAGCGACACGGCGGCGGCCTGGAGGTCGTTGCCGAGCAGCAGGGCGAGCTGCCGGGGGTCGCCGGACGCGAGGCCTTCGAGCACGGCCTCGGCGGCCCCGACGCGCGGCGGGTTGCCGTCGGTGCGCAGCCGGTCGAGTTCCCCGAACACCTCGGGCGTCGAGAGGCCGCCCTTGTCGAACGCGATGACCCAGTGGAACGGGTGCCGGGCGAGGACGGGCACGATCTGGTCGCCGCGGTCCGTGCCCAGGGCGGTGCCGCCGTACAGCGCGAACGGGACGTCGGCGCCGATGCCGCGGGCGAGGGTGGCCAGCTCGTCCCGACCGATCTCCAGCCGCCACAGGGAGGCGAGACCGACCAGTGCGGCGGCCGCGTCGGCGCTGCCGCCCGCCATGCCGCCCGCGACGGGGATGTTCTTGCGGATCACCACGCGGACCTTCGGGTCCTCGGGGTCGCGCCCCACGTGCGCGGCGAGCGCCCGCACGGCCATCCAGGCGAGGTTCGTCGGACCGGTCGGCACGGAGTCGGCGCCTTCGCCGCGCACCTCCACGCCGGGGTCGTCGGCGACCGCCACCGTGACGTCGTCGTGCAGCGACAGCGCCTGGAAGATGGTGACCATGTCGTGGTAGCCGTCAGCGCGGAGGTTCCCGACGGCCAGGTGGAGGTTGACCTTGGCCGGGACGCGGACGGTGACCGGGGGTGGGACTACGGCGAGCACGACATGCAGCCTACGGGCGTCGAGGACGTGTTCGCTCCCACCGGCCCGCGGCCGAGGCCGCCCGACGGGGGTCGAGCGGCTCGGCGCACTGGTCAGACGGGCAGGACGGCCCCGGCGAACTTCTGGTTGATGTAGTCCTTGACCTGCTGCGACTGGAGCAGGGCGAGCAGGTCCCCGATCCTCTTGTCGCCCTTCAGCTCGGCGCGGGTGACGAGGCCGTTGGCGTTGGGGTTGCCCTCGGCCTTCTCCAGCACGAGGGCGTCCGAGGCGGGCTTGAGGCCCGCGTCGATCGCGTAGTTGCCGTTCACGACGGACGCGTCGGTGTCCTCCAGCGACCGGGGCAGCTGGGCGGCCTCCAGTTCGACGAACTCCAGCTTCTTCGGGTTGTCCTCGACGTCGCGGATCGTCGCGGTCTCCTCGGTGCCCGCCTTGACCTTGATCAGCCCGTTGGCCTGGAGCAGCTTGAGGCCGCGCGCCTCGTTGGTCGCGTCGTTGGCGACGCCGACCTTGGCGCCCTCGGGCAGGTCGGTGAGCTTCTCGTGCTTCGTCGAGTACACGCCGAGCGGTTCCAGGTGCACCGGGCCGATCCACTCCAGCGCGGCGCCGCTGGACTGCTTGACCGTGTCCAGGTACGGCACGGTCTGGAAGTAGTTGGCGTCCAGCGATCCGTCGACCAGGGCGGTGTTCGGCTGGACGTAGTCGGTGAACTCGACGACCTCGATCTTGAGGCCCTTCTCGGCGGCCAGGGTGTCGGCCACGTGCTTGAGGATCTCGCCGTGGGGCGTGGGGCTGACACCGACCTTCAGCGGGGCTGAGGGGTCGGTCGCGGCGGTGGTGCCGCTGCCACAGCCCGCCGCGGTCAGCAGCAGGGCGACGAGGGCAGCACGAATGCGCATGGGGTTCCTTTGTGCGTCGGCGGTGGCCGATGAGTGGGTCGAACGGGGGGTGTCCGGAGTCGGACTAGACGGACGCGTGCCTGCGCCGGTCGGCGGAACGGGCGGCGCGAGTGAAGGCGAACTGGATGACCGTGGTCACCACGGCGAGCCAGGCGACGGTGGCCCACAGGACCCGGTCGTTGAACCGCTGGTAGCCCTCGCGGATCGCCAGGTCGCCGAGCCCGCCGCCGCCGATGATCCCGGCCATGGCGGAGTAGCCCAGCACGGCGATCACGGTCACGCCGATCGCGTTGATCAAGGCGGGCAACGATTCCCGGAGCAGCACGCTGCGCACGATCCGCAGCGTGCCCGCCCCGGTCGTCACGGCCGCCTCGACCACGGCGACGTGCACCTCGGACAGGATGTTCTGCACCAGCCTCCCGACGAACGGCACGGCGCCGATCGACAGCGGCACGATCACCGCGCTGGTGCCGATCGAGCTGCCGAGCACCAGCCGGGTGAGCGCCGTCAACGCGATGAGCAGGACCACGAACGGCATCGAGCGCCCGAGGTCGGTGATGAAGCCCAGAGCCCTGTGCAGCAGAGGGCTGGGCTTCAGCCCACCGGGAGCGGTGAGCTGGAGCCAGACCCCTACCGGGATGCCGAGCACGGTCGCGACCAGGGTGGAGACGCCCACCATGTACAACGTCTCGCCGGTTGCGTCGACGAGCATGTCGAACACGGTGGACCAGGGTGTCGCAGACCTCACGCAGCTACTCCCTGCGGACCCTTGAGGGTGCGCTGGACGGAGGCGCCCGCTTCGGAGATCCACTCCAGCGCGGAGTCGGCGCGCTCACCCTTGAGGCCGACGCGGAAGCGCGCGACCGGCGTCTCGGCGAGCCGCGTGAGCCCGCCGCCGAGCAGGTTCAGCTCGACGCCGAACCGGCTGGTGACCTCGGGCAGCAGCGCGCCGACGGCCGCGAAGCCGACCAGCACGACGTCCGCGACGCGGTCGAAACGGCTCTCCGCCAGCGGGTTCTGGTCGATCGCGGGCAGCAGCGACGCGGCGGTGCGGCTGGCGCCGTCCGACACCAGGTCCAGCACGCGGCCGTGCTCCACGACCCGGCCGTCCTCCAGCACGGCGACGTCGTCGCAGATCCGGCGCACCACGGCCATGTCGTGCGTGACGACGAGGACGGTGATGCCGAGTTCGGCGCGGGCGCGGTCCAGCACGGTCAGCACCGACCCGGTCGTGTCGGGGTCGAGCGCGGACGTCGGCTCGTCGGCGAGCAGCACCGACGGCCCGGCCGCCAGCGCGCGGGCGACGGCGATGCGCTGGCGCTGGCCGCCGGAGAGCTGGTCCGGGTAGCTGCCCGCCTTCTCGGTCAGGCCGACCAGGTCGAGCAGTTCGGCGACGCGGTTGCGGCGCTGCGGACCGGGCACGCCCGCGGACTCCAGCGGCAGTGCCACGTTGCCCGCGGCGGTGCGCTGCCGGAGCAGTGAATCCCCTTGCGGCACAACGCCGATCTGCCGACGGGCGGCGCGCAGCGCGGTGCCGTCCAGCGAGACGAGGTCGGTGCCGTCGACGCGGATCGCGCCGCTGTCGGGGCGCTCCAGCAGTGCGACGCACCGGGCGAGGGTGGACTTGCCCGCTCCGCTCGGCCCGACGACCCCGAGGACGGTGCCGGCCTGGACTTCCAGGTTGACGCCGTCGAGGGCCACGACCGGGCCTGAGTGCCCGGCGAAGGACTTGGTGAGGTTTTCGACAGTGATCACGTTTTCGCTCCACGGCTACGCGCGGCGTCGCAGTGCTTGTGGCATGCGGCGGCCGTCCTCAATGGACCGTCCGATGAGGACGGCGAGGAATTCGGGTAGAGGCTAGGGGGTAAGGAGAAGCGCCTGTACGAGTTAGCGTCGACAGCCCGTGTTGGTGCGGCGGCACTGGTCGACCGTCCGGCGCCGCGTGAGCATTCCCTGCGTGGGCACGTAATCCTCCATCGAGCCTGGCGGAAGCACCTGCCCGCGTCCAGCGGGTGGTTGCTGCGGCGTCAAAGAGCCAGGTCTCTCGGCCGCTCGGGATGGCAACACGAGTACACCCGACCCGAGGCCGCAAACGCAAGCCCGAAAGGCCCACAATCTGGGATCGTTCGAGAAGTCACACTTCTGGACCAGCATCCACGCCTGAATCCGGTACCGAACCCACGGATCACCGGCCAATCGGCCTACTGGCCGATGATCAACCGGACCCCTTACGTCCGAACAGGTGAATCGGGTGAGCCACACCGCTCAACCCCTGGCCATTCCCGCTCAACCGGCCCACGCCGCGGAACAACCCCAGCGCGGCTCACGACAACCCACACCCTGGAACCGCACCACGCACGACCGGCCTTCGCCACCCCCTGGCCGAGACACCAACTCCTCGACCGCCAGGGCTCGGACGGCAACACCGGGCCACCGCCAGCCCTCGCCTCAAGCCAGCCGACCCCACCGCCGAGCCACCCCGCTCCCACGGACCACACCCGAGCAGCCGCCACACAGACCACATCCCGAGCAGGCCGGCTCCGACTCCACCCGAGGAAACCGGCACCCACCTCACCGACCTCACGCCGAACGAACCGGCCCCCGCCGACCCCGCCCGAACAAACCGGCACCACCTCACCCGAACAGCCAGCCCACCGACCTCACGCCCAACAAGCCAGCCCCCGCCGATCCCGCCGAACAAACCGGCACCACCTCACCCGAACAGCAGTCCCACCGACCCCACCCCGAACAAGCCGGCCCAGCCGACCCCGCCCGAGCTAAACCGGCCCCCACCTCACCCGAACAGCAGCCCCACCGACCTCAGCCCGAGCGAACCGGCCCACCAAGCCCTCGACCACCCGCGCCCCAGCCCCCGCGCCACACCCCGAGCACCCCGAACCCCTGGCTCCCGAACGCCCAGCCGCCGACCCCACCCGCCCCGAGCCGACCCCCGAAAAATGTCGGACCCCTCCCGTAGCGTGTGCGTCGGGGGGTCCTCACGACAGGAGCACCCCCGCCCCGCGCACCCCGAGCCGGCCGCCGGTCACACCGTCGCGGCGATGCGGGCGAAGTCCTCCACGCTCAACTGCTCCCCGCGGATACCGGGGTCCACACCGGCCGCGACGAGCCGCCGCTCAGCCTCCACAGCGGACCCTGCCCACCCGGACAGCGCGGCCCGCATGGTCTTCCGCCGCTGCGCGAAAGCCGCGTCCACCAACGTGAACAGCGCCCGCCGGTCCACAGTGGACATCAACTCCGGGCGACGCTTGAACGCCACCAGCGCCGAGTCCACGTTGGGCACGGGCCAGAACACCGACCGAGGCACGGGCCCCGCGCGCCGGGCGTCGGCGTACCAGGCGAGCTTCACGCTCGGCACCCCGTACACCTTGCTGCCGGGCCCGGCGGCCATCCGGTCGGCCACCTCGGCCTGCACCATCACGAGCCCCTTGGTCAACGACGGCAGCTCGGCCATCAGGTGCAGCACGACCGGCACGGCCACGTTGTACGGCAGGTTCGCGACGAGCGCGGTCGGGGCGACCGGCAGGTCGGCCGCCTGGACGCGCATGGCGTCGGCGAGCACCACGTGGAGCCGGTCGGCCAGCTCGGGTGCCCGTTCCAGCGCCGTCCGCGGCAGCCTGGCGGCCAGGACGGGGTCGATCTCCACGGCGACGAGGGCGCGGCACGCGGGCAGCAGCGCGAGCGTCAGGGAGCCGAGGCCGGGACCGACCTCCAGCACGACGTCGTCCGGGGTCAGCTCCGCCACCGTCACGATGCGCCGAACCGTGTTCGGGTCGTGCACGAAGTTCTGACCGAGCTTCTTGGTGGGGCGGATGTCCAGTTCGGCCGCTAGGCGCCGAACGTCGGCCGGGCCGAGGAGCATGCTCCCCGGCCCGGTCGACGACGGTTGTTCAGTCACGCGGCAATTGTTACGCCAAGCCCAACTTGGCGCGGCAACCGGGCCACGCGGTGTACTTGCCGCCCGCGGCGTCGCGGACCTTGGTCGCGACGGCGATCTGCTGCTCGCGGGTCGCCTGGTGGGCCATCGGGGCGTACTGGCCGCCGCCGTTGGCCGTCCACGTGGACGGGCTGAACTGGAGGCCGCCGTAGTAGCCGTTGCCGGTGTTGATGGCCCAGTTGCCGCCGGCCTCGCAGCCCGCGAGCCGGTCCCAGTCGCTGCCGTCGGAGATGACGGGGTTGGGAGCGGCCTTGGTGCCCTTGCGGACCTTCTTGGCGACGGCTTCCTTGGTGACCTTGGAGCCGATCTTCTCCCGGCCGACCTCCTGGCCGTTCTTGAGCGTGACGCGGTAGGAGTTGATCTCCTCGCCCGCGACGCCCTCCTGCTCGACCTTGGTCTCGCCCTTGGGCATCTCGGCGTCGAGGATCTCCTCGACGGGAGCCTTGATGGGCTCGGTCACGTTGATGACGGAGACGCCGGTGCGGCTGATGTGGATCTCGGCGCCGTTGGCGATCTTGAGGTCCGCTCCGCCCTCGACGGTGTCCTCGGCGCCCAGCGGCGTCATGTTCTCGGCCTGCATCAGCTCGCCGACCGTCAGCGCGGTCGTCTTGAGCTGGCGCGGCTCGTTGCCGCCGTCGTAGACGGTGACGTTCTTGAGGCTCTTGACCTGGAGCGCCATGCCGCCGAGCGGCACGTCCTTGCCGCGGTCGTCGGAGACCCAGGCGCCGTCGTCGTTGATGCCGAGCTGGTCGAGCGCCTCGCCGACGCTGACGGAGCGGACCCAGCCCTCCTTCTGCTCGCCGTCGACGGTCGCCTTCACCAGTCGGCCGCGGTCGAGGGTGATCTTGCCGCCGTCGCCGACCTTGGCGTTGGGCGACGGGCTCAGCGCGTCGTGCTCGCCGACCGCGATGCCCTCGTCGGCGAGGATGTCACCGACGGTCGAGTCGAACGTGCGGACGGTCTTCTCCTGGCCGTCCACGTCGACCGTGATCGACTTGTCCATCGCGATGGCGGTCGCGCCGCCGCCCGTGATGGTCACCAGCAGCGCGAGCACGGTCGCCTTGAGGAACTTGCGCTTCCACGTGCTCACGGCCTCCACGAGGGCCGGGGGCGGGCCGTCGGGCTGCTCGGGGGCGAACTTCGCCGCCAGGACGTCCTCGGGCAGCTCGTCGGGGATGACGATGGCCGGGAGGAGCGTGGTCTCGGCGTTGATGAGCCGGATCAGCTCGTCGACGTCGACGTTGGCCGTGGCGAGCAGTTCGTCGGCGTCAGAGCCGAGGACCTCGTACACGTCGGCCGGCGTGACGCCCAGCCCGGTGAAGCCGGGGGAGCTCGGGTGGTCGACGAGGGCCGGGGGTTCCATGACACCCGTCGCGGTGGCGGTGCCGGTCACCGGGGTGAACCAGTCGGTGTCGTCGTTGAACGAGTACACCGAGCCGTCCTCGCGGGGTCTGCCGCGTTCCATCACAGGGTCGATACCTCCTGAAGGCGGGAGCCAGCGCTCCTCGCACCATGGGTGCTACCTGACGTGCAGCGGAGAAACTCGACTGCTCCTCGGCAACTCCCGTGCGTTCGCTCGACTACTCGCTTCTGGCAGTGGTACCCGCCCCGACAACGGGTGTGCTCCCCCTCGGCAGATTTCGCCGTTCGGGGGCACGGTCACGGGACCGTAACGGAGGTCGGGAAGTTCCGCAAACACCCTGTTCGGAGTTGTGATGTGGGACACCCCAATGGCGGAGCAAACGGCTGCTCCATTCGTCGTAGAGAGCATTACGACCACTCCACGTCACGAAGGCCGAACACGCGCTCGGCATTCCGGGTGACAGCGACTCCAAACTCCGCCAGATCAACACCACGGAGCGTAGCGATTGCCCGAAGGGTGTAATTCGCGGCGTACGGCTCGTTCGGGCGTCCCCGGAACGGGTGGGGGGTCAGGAAAGGAGCGTCCGTCTCGACCAGGATCCGGTCCTCCGGCACCCACCGCGCCACCTCGCGCAGCGCCGCCGAGTTCTTGAACGTCACCGGCCCCGCGAAGGAGAGGACGAACCCGCGCTCCACGCAGGACCGCGCGAAGTCGAGGTCGCCGGAGAAGCAGTGGAAGACCACAGTGGACGGAGCACCCTCGGCGTCCAAAGTGGCCAGGACGTCAGCGTGCGCGTCCCGGTCGTGGATCATCAGAGCTTTGCCGGTGTGCTTGGAAAGCTCGATGTGCCAACGGAAAGCTGCTTGCTGGGCCGCGGGCGGCGAGTAGTCCCAGTAGTAGTCGAGCCCGGTCTCGCCGATCGCGACCACGCGCGGGTGCTCGGCGAGCTTCGCCAGCTCGTCGCGCTCGGCGTCGCCGAAGGACGCCGTGCGGGTCGGGTGCAGCGCGACCGCGCCGAACACCCTCGGGTCCCAGGTGGACGCTTCCGCGACCCACCGGGCGGACGGCAGGTCGTCGGCGACCGTGACGACCCGGTCGATCCCCGCCGCTTCGGCCCGGTCGAGCACCTCGACCACGGCCTCGCGGGTCAGCGCGCCGCACGCGTCCAGGTGCGTGTGCGAGTCGACCACCGGCGCCGGGAGCTTCTCCGGAACCGGTGGTCGCTCACCGTGTCTCTTGGACGTCACTTGACGATCGGAGCCCACTCCGGCCCGGTCTCGCCCAGTTCGGGGTCGAGCTTCGCGAACAGCGGCGCGGGCTTCTCCAGCGGCCTGCCGACCTCGATCGGCGTCGAACCCCAGGTCGCCTGCTCACCCGCGTAGTCACCGGTCAGGATCGGGTACTTGCGGTCCGTCTCGTCCAGGTCGGTGACCTCGACCACCTGCGGCTGCGCGGCCCACACGCCCGTGCCGCCCAGCGCCTCGTGCACCTTCTGCGCCGAGTGCGGCAGGAACGGCGTGAGCAGCGTGTTCGCGTCCTGCACGACCTGGAGCGCGGTGTGCAGGATCGTGTCGCGGCGGTCCGGGTCGTCCTTGACCTTCCACGGCTCCTGCTCGGACAGGTACCGGTTCGCGGCCGTGACGACCCGCATGGCCTCGCTGGAGGCGAGCTTGAACCGGGAGCGGCGCAGGTTCGCGCCGACCGTCTCGAACGCCGCGCGCGAGAGCGCCTTCAGCTCCTCGTCCGCCGCCGTCGGGGCCGACGGGCGCGGGATGGCGCCGACGTTCTTGTGCGCCATCGAGACGGACCGGTTGACCAGGTTGCCCCACTCGTTGGCCAGCTCGAAGTTGGTGCGCCGGACGAACTCGTCCCAGGTGAAGTCGGTGTCCTGGTTCTCGGGACCCGCCACCGAGATGAAGTAGCGCAGCGCGTCCGGACCGAAGTCGCGGAGGAAGTCGCGCACGTAGATCACGGTGCCGCGGGAGGTGGAGAACTTGGAGCCGCTCATCGTGAGGAACTCGCTGGAGACGACCTCGGTCGGCAGGTTCAGGTTCCCGAAGGAGCCGGCCTGACCGCCCTTGTCGCCCGCGCCGTTCTGCCCCATCAGCAGCGACGGCCAGATCAGCGAGTGGAAGACGATGTTGTCCTTGCCCATGAAGTAGTAGCCCTGTGCCGAGGGGTCGGTCCAGAACTCCTTCCAGGCGTCGTCGTTCCCGCTGCGCCGCGCCCACTCGACGCTGGCCGACAGGTAGCCGATCACCGCGTCGAACCACACGTAGAACCGCTTCATCGGCTGGTCGCGCCAGCCGTCCAGCGGCACCGGGATGCCCCAGTCGAGGTCGCGGGTGATCGCGCGCGGACGCAGGTCGCCGAGCAGGTTCTGGCTGAACTTGAGGACGTTCGGCCGCCAGTCCGCGCGGCTCTGGAGGTACGTGCCGAGCGACTCGGAGAACGCGGGCAGGTCGAGGAACAGGTGCTCGGTCTCGATGAACTTCGGGACCTCGCCGTTGATCCGCGACCGCGGGTTCTTCAGGTCGGCGGGGTCGAGCTGGTTGCCGCAGTTGTCGCACTGGTCGCCGCGCGCGCCGTCGTACCCGCAGATCGGGCAGGTGCCCTCGATGTAGCGGTCGGGCAGCGTCCGGCCGGTGGACGGGCTGATCGCGCCCATCTGCGTCTTCGGGACGATGTAGCCGTTGCGCCACATGCCGAGGAACAGCTCCTGCACCACCCTGTAGTGGTTGCCGGTGGTGGTGCGGGTGAACAGGTCGTAGGAGAGGCCGAGGCCCTGGAGGTCCTCGGCGATCACGCGGTTGTACTTGTCGGCCAGCTCGCGGGTGGTCAGGCCCTCCTGGTCGGCCTGCACCGAGATCGGTGTGCCGTGCTCGTCGGTGCCGCTGACCATGAGCACCCGGTTGCCCGACATTCGCATGTAGCGGGAGAACACGTCGGAGGGGACACCGAAACCGGAAACGTGGCCGATGTGGCGGGGGCCGTTGGCGTATGGCCAGGCCACCGCCGTCAACACGGGGGCACTCATGCGGGTAAGCCTACGGATGACCACCGACAGCCCGTGCATCGGTCGGCCGACGAGGTCTCCTCAAGCGTGATTTACCTCACATAACCCCGGTCGCTACGCCCTGACCGCGTGAAAAGTTGCACCGGACAACGCTCAACTTCGCAGGCCGTCGCACCCATCGACCTGGACATGGGCGGAAACCGGTGGTGGCTCGGCGCCGTGGTGTTCGGCGCCGTCGCGGCGATGACGATGACGTTGGCGTTCCTCGGCACCGAGCGGACGGGGCGGGAGGTGCCGGTGCTCACGGTGACCCCGGCGGCCACGGCCTACTCGTCACCGCCGACCGTCGCGGAGCCGCCCCCTGCGATCCCCGAGCCCGTGCCCGACCCCCCACCGGCGCTGGACCCCGGCCCGCGCGAGCTCGACGGGCTCGCCGAACTGGCCGAGGGCATCGACCTCGGCGTGGTCGTGCGCGACCGGCAGACCGGCGAGGACCTGTACGCGCACAACCCGGACCAGCGGTTCGACTCCGCGTCGCTGGTCAAGATCCTCATCGCGCTCGACGCCCTGGAGAACCAGGGGGAACGGGAGGCGACCGTCGCCGAGATGCTCGCGACCAGCGACGACGAGGAGGCGAGCCGGATGTGGTCGGCGGGCGGCGGCGCACGGCTCGTGGCCACGTGGGCCGAGCGGATCGGCCTGGTGGACACGCTCCCGCCGAAGGACTCCAACCGCTGGGGCGACACCCCGACCACCGCGGCGGACCTGGTGCTGCTCTACCAGTACCTGTTCGAGGACCCCAACGGCTCCGCGGTGCTCGACGGGCTCGGCGGGATGACCGACTTCGGCTCGGACGGCTTCGACCAGCGCTTCGGCGTCCCGGCGGCGGCGGGCGACCGGCACCGGGCCGCCAAGCAGGGCTGGTCGTGCTGCACCGATCACCGGACCACGCACTCCACCGGCCTCGTCGGGCCGGGCAGCCGGTACGTGGTCGTCGTCCTCACCGGTCAGCCGGTGGAGACCTCCGCGCCCGCCGCGCGGGCCAGGGTCACCGACATCGCGGCGTTCCTGCTCAGCGGGCTCTGACCGCCGCGTCGTACAGCGCCTTCTTGCTCACGCCAGCCGCCTCGGCGACCTCGGCGGCGGCGGCCTTCATCCGCTCGCCGTCCGCGACCCGCTGCCGCACCTCGACGACCAGCGCGTCGAGGTCCGCGGGCGCCTCGGCGGGCTCGGCACCGGACAGCACGACGGTGATCTCGCCGCGCACCCCGTCGACGGCCCACTCGGCCAGCTCTCCGAGACCGCCGCGCCTGACCTCCTCGTAGGTCTTGGTCAGCTCGCGGCACACCGCGGCGGCCCGGTCCGGGCCCAGCACGAACGCGGCGTCGGCGAGCGTGTCTGCGATCCGGTGCGGCGACTCGAAGAACACGACGGTGCGCGGCTCGGTCTTGAGCGCCGCGAACCACTTCCGCCGCTCGCCCTGCTTGCGCGGCGGGAACCCGTCGAAGGCGAACCGGTCGCACGGCAGCCCAGACACGGCCAGCGCCGTCGTGACCGCGGAGGGCCCCGGCAGGCACGTCACGGGCAGGTCCTCGGCCACGCACGCGGCCACCAGCCGGTAGCCGGGGTCGGACACGCTGGGCATGCCCGCGTCGGTCACCAGCAGCACCGTCGACCCGGCGTGCATGGCCTCCACCAGGCCGGGGAGCCTGCTGACCTCCACCTGGTCGTAGAAGCTCACGACCCGCCCGGAGGGCTTCACGTCCAGCGCGGACGCCAGCCAGTGCAACCGGCGGGTGTCCTCCGCCGCCACGACGTCGGCGGTCTCCAACGCCTCCACCAAGCGGGGGGAGGCGTCGCGGACGTCGCCCAGCGGCGTGGCTGCCAGAACCAAACGGCCTGATCCAGATACGGGACTCACAGCCTTCACCCTACGATCGCACTCGTGAGCCTCCTCGTGCCGCAGTCAACAGACGACGTGGTCGACGTCGGAGACGTCCCCCCGACGTCCCGCCCGGCGGGCGCCGACCGCGAGGAACGCGTCGCGGCGCTGACCCCGCGCCTGCCGTCGAACCTGGTGCGCGGCTGGCTGATGACGCTGACCCTGGCGTTCGTCGGCGGGCTGGTGCGGTTCTGGAACCTCGGGTTCCCGACCGACAAGGGCACGCCGATCTTCGACGAGAAGCACTACGTGCCGCAGGCGGCCCAGGTGGTGCGCAACGGCGGCGTCGAGGACAACCCCGGCTACGAGCTGGTGGTGCACCCGCCGCTGGGCAAGCAGCTCATCGGGCTCGGCGAGTGGATGTTCGGCTACGACGGCGTCGGCTGGCGGTTCGCCTCGGCGGTGGCGGGCACGGTCAGCATCCTGCTGATCATCCGCATCGCCCGGCGCCTGACGGGCTCCGACCTGCTCGGGGCCGTCGCGGGCATCCTGCTGATCTGCGACGGCGTCTCGCACGTCCAGTCGCGGATGGGGATGCTGGACATCTTCCTGGCCGTGTTCGTGGTGGCGGCGTTCGGCTGCCTGGTGGCCGACCGCGACCAGGTGCGCTCCCGGCTCGCCGTGGCCGTCCGCGAGGGGTGGGCCGACAGGTCGCCGTACGGGCCGTGGCTCGGTTTCCGCTGGTGGCGGTTCGGCGCGGGCGTCAGCCTCGGCCTCGCGTGCGGCGTGAAGTGGTCGGGCCTCTGGTACGTGGCCGCGTTCGGCGTCCTGTCGGTCGTGTGGAGCGCGCTGGCCCGCCGCTCGGCGGGCGTGCGCAGGCCGTGGGTCGGGTCGATCGCCAAGGACCTGGTGCCGTCGCTGGGCGGGCTGCTGCTCATCCCCGTCCTGGTCTACCTGGGCACCTGGTGGGCGTGGTTCGCCAGCGAGACCGGCGTCGACCGGCACGTGGCGGGCGTGAAGATCGGCAAGGACTCGTTCGTGCCGGAAGCCCTGCGCGCGCTCTGGTACTACAGCGGCAACGTGCTCGAGTTCCACAGCAAGCTGGTCACGCCCACCTCGAACCCGCACCCGTGGGAGTCGAAGCCGTGGACGTGGCCCATGGGCCTGCGGCCGATGCTCTACTACTACGAGGGCGCGGTGCAGGGCTGCGGCCAGGCGAGCTGCGTCGGCGCGATCATGCTGATCGGCACGCCCGCCATGTGGTGGCTGGCGTTCCCGGCCATCGCGTGGGGCCTGTGGCGCTCGATCGCGCGCCTCGACTGGCGCTACGCGGCCGTCCTCGTGGCGTACCTGGCCGGTCTGCTGCCGTGGTTCCTGAACCTGGACCGGCAGATGTACTTCTTCTACGTGACGCCGATGGCGCCGTTCCTGGTCCTGCTGATCACGCTGGCGCTCGGGCACGTGCTCGGGCCCGTGGTGGCGGGCAAGGAGAGGCGCGGCACGGGGCTGCTCGCGGTGGCCCTGTACGTGGGGCTCGTGGTGGCGAACTTCGTGTGGCTGTGGCCGATCCTGAACGGGAACCCGATCACGCCGGAGATGTGGGAGATGCAGCGCTGGCTGCCCTCGTGGAGCTAGCTCCACCCGATCGAGTGACGGGCCGACCCCCGGTTCTTGTCGGGGGTCGCCTGTTCACTGAACCCCGTGACGCGACTACAGCAGACTGCCGCTCAACCGCACGGTGTCCGGCCCGTCCTGCGAGGACGGGGCGGTCGACACGAGCGCGACGGGCACGTCCTCCGGCGGCGTGAAGTCCTCTTCGGGCCGGATCCGCGGCGGCGTGGCGGCCCAGGGCTTGAGGGTCTGCACGACCTCCTCGTAGAAGCCCGTCACGGCCCCGAGCACGGAGTCGACGAAGGAGTTCCGCCCGCTGCCGCGCTTGGTGCCCATGGGGCCGGACTGCTCGATCCGGAAGCTCCGGATCTCCTTCCGCGGGTCGACGAGCAGCACACCGGGGTTGTCGCGGACGAACGTGAGCAGCTCGGAGGCGCCCGCACCGCGCCCGTGCAGCGCGAAGGCCTCCAGGCGCAGCGAGCCGGGGGCGTCCTTGAGCTGCCGGATCAGCCAGTTGACCCGCGTGGTCAGCCTGCCCTCCTTCGGCGCGTCCAGGTCCACGTGGCAGAGCACCCGCCCGGCCCGCAGGTCGGCGACGACCTGCACCGTGCCGACGGTGCCGGGGATCTGCACGCCGCCGGAGAGCCGTCCCTCGTCCACCAGTTGCGCGACCTGCTTGGTCACGCGGCCCTGCGGGTCCGCCAGTTCCTTGCGCGACAGCGCGGGCGTCACCTCGGTGCCCAACCGCCGTCCGAGCTGGAGGCAGGCGAACCGGACCAGCGCGTCGAACCGCAGCGCGATCTCCGAGGCGCTCTTGTCGGTGGGCCGCAGCGTCCCCGCGGCGACGGCTTCCCGCACGGGCACCCACGAGGGCCCCATGTCGTCGAACTCCATGGCCCCCGACCGGGGGTGCTCCAGGTACCGGATCAGCTCCCCGAGCACCCACGCCTGATCGGGGTCGGCGACCCCGCGGTGCTCCTTCTGCATGACGGCCTCACCGAGCACCTCGGTCCAGGACCAGTGGTGCAGGGCCACCTTCCGCAACTTCCGCCGGTCGACGGCGGTCGGGTGCTGCCCCGGCATGGCCGGGATCTCGTTGGAGATGGTGATCAGCGCGTCGAACCCGAACTCCCTGGCGACGTCCAGGTAGTTCTCCAACTGCTCCTTCTGCAACGCGTTGGTCCCGGTCTTCACCTCGACCAGAGCGGTCCAGGACCGCTGCCCCCGAACGACCCGGATGAGCCCGTCCGGGATCACCTTCCGCCCGTCCAGCTCGAAGGGCACCTCGATGAACGTCCGCACAGCAGCGGCGGGCGCCCCGAGCGGCTGCGTCAGGGCCCGCCCGAACTCGCGCACGGCCGACATCACCGCCAACAGCGCCGAGGTGGCCCGTCGTTCCTGCTCATCAGCACCGTTGATGCCCGAGGTGGGAATCAGCCGAGCGGCGTGCCAGCTCTCCTCAGACGACAACGTCCACCTCGCCACCAGTCGGTTCGGCCATCACCGCATTGGTCGCGAAGGATCAAATGTTCGTTACCGAGAACCAGCACAAACCCCACCCGCTCCGACACGAGGCACACAAACCCAGCCCACCACGACCTGCGGGGGACACCTCGCAAACCAGCGCAACAAACACACCGCCAGCACCTCAAACCAAGACGCCGCCCCCGCAGCCACAGCACACCGCACAACCCACAACGACCACGACCCACCCAAAGCACCAACACCCCACCTCAAGCGGAAGCACGCACCAGTGGCGACACCCAGACTCCCCCCGCCACCCCGATCCGAAGCGCCCTCAGCTTTGATCTTGGTTTGTCAAGGCATCTTTCCCGCCTTGACAAACCAAGATCAAAGCTAGAGACAATGACGCGAACGGGGTGACGCGCACGGCCCACCAACCCACCACCACCACCAAGCCACCAACCCCACAGCCAGCGACCCGCAACCAGCACTGACGACCAAGGCCGTCCCCCACCACCCCGTGACCCACGCCTGGGACCCCACACCCAGCAGCGGACGAGGGCCGTTGGTAAGCGCGGGGATGGCCAACCGGAACGTCATCCGGGAGCCGACGCAGTAGCCGACGACCCGACCGGGACAGACGTCCTTGACCGCGCACCGGCACAGCCGCCTTCAGCGGTGCGGTGCTCGGCGCTGTCGCCGGCCACCACCGGTGAGGCGCGGTGACGGTGAGGTCGCGGCGGACGAGGCCGTCGTGGACCGGCTGACCGGCCTTGCCCGTCGCGTGCGCGTTCCTTGCCGAACGCTCCACCAGCCCATGACCGAGCAGATCCGCCATCGACCGCCCGACCCCGCGCACTTCATCGACGAGGAACCGCTAGCCGAACCCCGGAACCCCCAGGGGGCAGGGCTTGGACACAGCCACGTCCTCCCAGCTCACCGCCACGGCAAGCCGACTCAGACGTCACCGATCCGTGCGGCGGCAGAACCCGCGACCAGACACCGCCCTACCCCACCGCCCTACCCACCGCCCAGCGAGCAACCCTCACCGAACAGGCCGGGTGGGCGGATCGGGCTTGGAGATCATCCGGGTGACCGGCCCCTCCTTGCTGATCCCAGCGTTGGCCAACCACCCGCTCAACTCCCCACGAATAGCCGCCAACGAAGGCCGACGCCCCGGATCCGCGTCCAACGCCGACACCAACAAGCGGTGGTGAGCACTCCGCACCGGCAGCTTCACGTTCGGCTCCCCCTGAGCCGCGGCCATCAGAGAGGAGATCGGATTGTCCCGAGTGCCCCGAGGCGGGTGCCCGGTCAGCGCGTAGCTGACCGTCGCGGCCAGCTGCCAGGCGTCGGAAGCCGGGCTGGCGGCGTCACCGCGGGCCGTCTCCGGGGCGAGGAAGTCGGGTGTCCCGACCATCATCCCGGCAGCGGTCAGCGTGCTGTCGCCCTTGGACCGGGCGATGCCGAAGTCGATCAGGTGGGCGGTGCCCTCCGTGTCGACGATGACGTTGGACGGCTTCACGTCGCGGTGCAGCACACCGCGGTCGTGGGCGGCGGCCAGCGCGTCGGCCATGTTGACCCACAGCCGCGCGGCGAGCGTGTCCGCGAGCAGGCCGCTGTTCAGGACCACGTCGGACAGCGGGTCACCGTCGATGTACTCCATGACGATGGCGAGCCCGTCCGGGTCCTGCACGATGTCGAACACCCGCACGCAGTTCGGGTGCCGCACGGCGGCCAGTGCCCGCGCTTCGCGGAGCATGCGCTGCTCGGTGTCCGAGTCGGGCGCGTGGGCGAGCTTCACCGCGACGGTGCGGTCGAGCTGGGTGTCGACCGCGAGCCAGACGGTGCCGAACCCACCCCGTCCGAGCTGCCGCACGCGGCGGAACCGGCCGCTGGCCGGGTTCCAGACCTTGTCCTGGCCCGCGGTGGCGGGGTTCGACGTCGAGGCGGCGGCAGCCGCCGCTCCCGGTCCGAACGGCAGCGGCCCCGGCGTGTCGGCGAGCTTCGACAGCGGCTGGGGCTGGGACTGCGGGTGCTCGACGCGCGTCGGCGGCGACACCTGGGGCGTCTCCACCCTGGTGGGCCGGGGCGGCTGGGGTGGCTGCGCCTGCGGCTGCTCGACCCGAGTGGGCGCGGGGTCCTTGCGCGGCACCTCGGCGACCCGCGTGGGCGGGTACTGGCGGGGTGGCGGCTTCTGGACGGGCTGCTGCACCGGCTGCGACTGCGGCGAGGGCGACTGGTGCGGCTGGTAGGGAGGCGGCGAGCCCGCCGGTCGGTACGGCGGGAGCTGGGCGGGCTGGTACGGCGGGGGCTTCTGCGGCCCCTTCTGCGGCCCCTGGTGAGGCGGCGGGGGCACGCGGTTGGCCGCGGCCTGCGGAGCCTCGTTGTTGCCGCGATCACGTCCGGGGCGGTTCAGCATGGCCGTAGTCAACCCGAAGATGCGCACGACGAATGAGCCGATCAGCGCAATCGGGAAGAATCCGAGGAGCAGATGGCCCACCAGCGTCACCGGCAGCAACGACGTGGCCACCAGGAGCACCAGGAACGGGGGCCAGAAGACCCGGCGGGGCCAGTTCGGGCCGAGCCGGAACGCCGACCCGGCCTGCATCATCACGAACAGCAGGCACAGCAGCGCGAGCACCGCCGTGATGCCGCCCGCGACCAGGAACGCGACCCGCGTGCCACCGGGGTCGCTGATGATCGTGCCGATCGACCGCGCGCCCACCAGGTAGTCGAACTGCGTGAACGCGCCGCACGGCGTGTCGTCCAGCGACTGCGTGCCGCTGACCGTGCGGCGGCGCAGCGCGCTGTCCGCACCGGAGAACAGCAGCCACGGCAGCACCAGCGTGCTGCTCACCCCGAGCGCCGCGAACAGCGCACCGGCCACCGGGCCGTAGGAGTTGCCCACGACCCGTCGCACGGTGATCGCCAGCAGCGCGGCGATCGTCGGCAGCAGGCCCGCGACGGCACCCAGCGCCGTGACGCTCCACGCCCAGTCGCCGGGGCAGAGCGGCAGTGCCCAGCCGTGCAGCCATTCGAGCAAGGACTCGGCCAGCCCCACGACCTCCACCACCCCTCTCGACAACCCCCACCCTATGCGGGCGGCGGTTCACCAGTGGCCGCTCGGTCGGAAATTCACCAGCGGGTCGTAACGAAAGATCCGACACCGAACAGGTCCTCAATGGACGCTGCGCACCTGATCAGGCAGGCCGCGACCAGGCGCCGCACCACCCGCACCCCGGCCGACCACCGGTTTCGCCACAGCGAGAAGGCCCACACCGTGCAACCTGCACGGCCGTCCCGCTATCGGAACATTCGAAGCCCGACCCGCCAACGGGCAAAAGTCCCCCAGGGTGAAACGGATCGAGCACGAATCGACCAAGCACGAAAAGTCCGTTTCCAAACACTCCGACGGACGACTCGAACCGCGACAGGGCACTCCCCCGACCAATGCCCCGCGCCCACGGCACCACGCACCCACCGGCATCCGGTGATCCCCACCGGCCAGATCCCGCTCCGCACGCCGATCGCCGAACCACAACATCACATAACAACGTTACAGAACTAACGCGCGGCCCCGCCGACACCAACCCACCCGTTCCCCACCACCTTCGACCGAACCCCGGCCGACCCCCCACAAGCGACGTCCTGTTAGGACAACCAGCGGGCGCCTCGAAACGCAAAAGGCCCAAACCGCGCGGGTTTGGGCCTTCTTTGCGTGGAGCTGCGGGGAATCGAACCCCGGACCTTCTCGATGCGAACGAGACGCGCTACCAACTGCGCTACAGCCCCTCGTTGTCGTGCGAGAGAAGCATATCAGTAGCGCGGGGGTGGTTTCGCCACCCCCCTCTATTCGCCCGCGGCCCGGCGATACCGCAGGTACTGGGGGCCTTCGAGCTCCACGAACACCGGGTCCTCGTCGTCCGCCTCGACCACGATGGTGCCGGGTCGGGTGCGGTGCTGGAACCGCGGTCGCGGGGCCAGTCCGGTCTCCTCGTGCTCCTCCTGCGCCTCGGCTTCGGGCGCGGTCGCCTGCTCGGCGGCCCGCGACTGCTCGGCCTGGGGCCGGGCAGCCGGGGTCGGGGCCGCGCGACGACGGGCCTGGGCGAGCCGGGCCTGGCGGCGGGCGCGGATGTCCTCCTCGATGCGGACCTGGCGGCGCAGGTACACGAGGTAGCCGACGAGGGCCAGGTCGACCGCGGCGTGACCCCACCAGACAACGGGGTAGAGGATGCCCGCGACCAGGCCGGTCACCACGGCGGCGATCAGCATGGACGCGACGACCCTGCGGCGGAACGCGTAGCGGGCCTGGGCCACGATGCGCGCGGTCTCGGCGTCGAAGCCGCCCCTGCCGGGTCGGTACGGGCGGTGCACGACGTCGTCGTCGAGGTACTCGTCGTAGTCGTCGTCGAAGTCGGCCTCGAACTCGTCGATGAGTTCGTCGTCGTCGGCGTCAGGCATGGCGTGCTCCTCTTCCATGCTGCCGCGCGTGCTCCCCGCTCGCGTGTTCCGGGCGTCCGAGTCCGCGGTGCGAGCAACTTCCGTGCGCTTGCGGGCGACCATCGGGACGAGGACGACCAGCCAGGCAACTACTAGCCCGACGATGATCAACGAACTGGGCATCCCCGTCACCTCCCCCTGCCAGCAAGCGGAACGCGTCGTGCGTTCGCCACGCTAGTCACAACAGTCACACCTGTGTCGGAGGCTCGCCGGGTGCGGTACGTACGAAGGTGTGCTTTATCACCCACTTTTGGGTGAGCCCTTTACGGCAGTTGGACGCTGTGCTCAGGGGATCTGGGCGCTGCCCCCGGCGACCAATCGGCGCACCAGGCCTTCCGGGGACGCCTCTTCGCTCGTCATCGCGAAGCAGCAGTGGTCGCGCCAGGCGTGCGCGACGTCGAGGTAGCGCTGGAACAGCCCCTCCTCGCGGAACCCGGCCTTGCCGAGGACGCGCAGGCTGGCGGCGTTCTCGGGCCGCACGGTGGCTTCCAGGCGGTGCAGTCCGGCCTCGCCGAAGCAGTGGTCGACGACGAGCGCGAGCGCGGCGGTGGCCACGCCTCCCCCGGCGCGGTCCGCGGCGACCCAGTAGCCGACCCACGCCGAGCGCAGCGAGCCGCGGACGATGTTGCCGACGGTGATCTGACCAGCCAGTTCGTCGTCAACGGTGATCACGAACGGCAGCGCTTGGCCGCGCCGGGCGAGCGCTCGGAGCGAGGACCACTGCGCGGGCCACGACAGCACCGAGTTGCGCTCGTGCCAGCCGTCGGCGGCGGTGGGTTCCCAGTTCTCCAGGTAGGAGCGGTCGCGGAGCCGGATGCGGCTCCACGCGCCGCCGTCGAACAGCTTGGGCGGTCGCAGGGCGACGACGCCCGCCCGCACCCGCAGCGGGCCGAGCTTCGCAGGCCAGCCGGGGTGCCTGCTGGACTCCAGGTGGAACGAGGCGCTCATCCGCGCTGGGCGAGGAAGCTGACGAACACTTCCTGGCCTACCGCGACATCGGTGACGTCCTCTTCGAGCATGATCAGGCAGTTCGCCTCGGCCAGCGACGCGAGCAGGTGCGAGCCGGACGTGCCGAGGGGCTGGACCAGGTACTCGCCGTTCTCGGCGTCGCGCAGGAGCTGGCCGCGCAGGAAGCCGCGGCGGCCCTTGGTGGACGTCAGCGGCGACAGCAGCCGGGCCGC
Source organism: Umezawaea sp. (assembly GCF_057122925.1). Taxonomy (NCBI): domain Bacteria; kingdom Bacillati; phylum Actinomycetota; class Actinomycetes; order Pseudonocardiales; family Pseudonocardiaceae; genus Umezawaea; species Umezawaea sp. Next base: position 27,750 of record NZ_DBNGPQ010000156.1, read on the forward strand.
GACCGCGCGGCGGTACGGGTTGCGCTTGCCGAGCGCGGCCCTGATCAGGGGCCTCACCAGCACCTCGAACACGACGAGCGCGCTCATCGGGTTCGCGGGCAGCAGGAACGTCGGCACGGCGTCGGGGCCGAGCCGCCCGAACCCCTGCGCGGAGCCGGGGTGCATGGCGACGCGCGTGACGTCCAGGTCGCCGAGGTCGGCCAGCGCGGCCCGCACCTCGTCGCCCACGACGCCGCCGACGCCACCGGCCACCACGACGATCTCGGACAGCAGCAGCCTGCCCTCGACGACCTCGCGCAGCCTGCGCGGGTCGGCGGACTGGATGCCGACCCTGCTGACCTCGGCGCCCGCGTCGCGGGCGGCGGCGGCCAGCGCGTAGGAGTTCACGTCGTAGACCTGGCCCTGGCCGGGCGTGCGGTCGACGTCGACCAGCTCCTCCCCGACCGAGATCACCGAGACCCTCGGCCGGGGGTGGACGAGCACCTTGTTGCGGCCGACGGCGGCCAGCAGTCCGACCTGGGCCGAGCCGATGGACGCGCCGCGGCGGACCGCGATGTCGCCGGTCTGCACGTCCTCGCCGGTCCGCCGGACGAACGCGGCGGACGGCACCGGGCGCTGCACGGTCACCTTGGCCTGGTGGCCGTCGGTGTACCCGAGCGGCACGACGGCGTCGGCCAGCGTGGGCAGCGGCGCACCGGTCGCGACCCGGACCGCCTGGCCCGGTTGCAGCCTGCGCGGCTGCCGCGACCCGGCCGGGATCTCGCCGACCACGGGGAGCTGCACCGACTGCTCACCGGCGCCCTGCACGTCCACGCTGCGCACCGCGTAGCCGTCGACGGCGGCCTGGTCGAAACCCGGCAACGCGCGTTCCGCGACGACTTCCTCGGCGCAGAGCAACCCCTGCGACTCGGAGATCGCGACCCGCACCGGGGCCGGCCGCACCGCGGCGGCGATCACCCTGGCGAGCTGCTCGTCCACTGACCTCATCGTTGAACCCCGCTCAAGAGTTGTCGAGGCGTTCCCGCAACCACTCCCCAAGCTCGGGCCCGTAGTCGGGATGCTCGAGTGCGAAGTCAACCGCAGCTCGGAGGAATCCTCCCGGATTGCCCAAGTCGTGTCGTCCGCCGCGGTGGACGACGACGTGGACCGGATGACCCTCGGAGATGAGCAGGGCAATGGCATCCGTGAGCTGGAGCTCGCCGCCCGCGCCCGGTTCGATGCGCTTCAACGCGTCGAAGATCGCCCGATCGAGCAAGTAGCGACCGGCCGCGGCGAACGTCGACGGCGCGTCCTCGGCCTTCGGCTTCTCGACCATGCCGACGACCTCCTTCACGTCGTCGTCGCCGGTGTCGCGGACGTCGAACACGCCGTAGGCGGAGATCTGCTCGCGCGGGATGTCGAACGCGCACAGCACCGTGCCGCCGTGCTCCTGGCGGACGGCGGCCATGCGGGCCAGCACGCCGGTCGGCAGCACGAGGTCGTCCGGCAGCAGCACGGCGACGGCCTCGTCCTCGCCGGTCAGGTTGCCCTCGGCGCAGCCGACGGCGTGGCCGAGGCCCAGCGCCCGCTCCTGGATCGCCGTCTCGACGGTCTCGAACAGCTGCTCGGCGCGGCGGACCTTGGCGGCCAGCTCGTGCTTGCCCCGGCCTTCGAGCGTGGCCTCCAGCTCGGGCTGCGGGCGGAAGTACTCGGCGACGGCGTCCTTGCCGGGCGACGTCACGATGATCAGCCTGGTGGCGCCCGCCTCGGCCGCCTCGCCCGCGACGTACTCGATGCCGGGGGTGTCGACGACGGGCAGCAGCTCCTTGGGCACCGCCTTCGTCGTGGGCAGGAAGCGGGTCCCGAGACCGGCTGCGGGCACGATTGCGGTGCGGAAGGCGCGAGTCGAGCTCATGGTGGACGAGCGTAGTGCCGTACCTAGGGTTACCTCCCATGACGTCCGATCAACTCGAACGGAAGACGGCAGAACGCGGTCGCCTGCTGGCGGCCCGCCGGGCCGTGCCCGCCGCCGAACGGGCGCTCGACGCCGCCGCGCTGGCGGCGGGGGTGCTCGACGTGGTCGCGGAGTTCGACGTCGCCGCTGGTGGGACGGTGTGCGCGTACCTCGCGGTCGGGTCGGAACCCGGTTCGGTCGAGCTGCTCGACGTGCTGCGGGCGGCCGGGTTCCGGGTGCTCCTGCCGATCGTGGTCGGCGCGGCACCACTCGAGTGGGCTGAGTACACGGGTGAACACGCTCTGCGACCGGGCCCGCACGGACTGCGCGAGCCGACCGGCGAGCCGCTGGGCCCGTCCGCGCTGGCGTCGGCGGCGTTGGTGCTGGTCCCGGCGTTGGCGGTGGACCGGCGCGGGACGCGGATCGGCAAGGGCGGCGGGCACTACGACCGGTCGCTGCCGGGGGTGGACGCGCCGCTGGTCGCCGTGGTCCGGGACGCCGAGGTGGTCGACGACCTGCCCGTCGAGCCGCACGACGTGCGGATGACCGCCGTCCTCACCCCGTCGGGCCTGCTCGTCGTGTGACGTTCAACCAACTTGTTTGCGCGCCACGACCCGACAGGCGCATGATGCAGTATTGGCACTCGTTGTGTCCGAGTGCCAACTCCGGATGAAGCTCGTGGAGGGCAAGTGCCGACCTACCAGTACGCCTGCACCGAGTGCGACCACCGCTTCGACGCGGTGCAGTCGTTCACCGACTCGGCCCTGTCCGAGTGCCCGGAGTGCCACGGCAGGCTGCGCAAGCTCTACGGCAACGTGGGCGTCGTGTTCAAGGGCAGCGGTTTCTACCGCACCGACAGCCGTTCGGGCGGCAGCGCGTCGACGCCCGCCGCGGCAGGCACGCCCGCGGCGACCGAGACGAAGCCGTCCACTCCCAGCACTCCCAGCACCACTCCGGCGAGCACGCCCGCGAAGGCCGCTTCCTGAGCTGAGTTGTCCACAGGCCCCCGAGTTGTCCACAGCTCGGGGGTTCGTGCTTTTCCAAGGCCGTCACCAGCCCTAACGTCGAAGTGTGCCCCTCCACCTCCTGTCCGGACTGCGCAAGGCGGCGGCCCTCGTGCTGGCGCTGCTCGCCGTCGGGTTCGCCCTCTGGCCCTCCCGGCCACCCGCCGCCGCGGTCGTCGCCGCGCACGACCTCGCGCCCGGTGTCGTGCTCACCTCGGCCGACCTGCGGCTCGCGCCGCTGGCGGAGAGACCGTCAGGGGTCGCGGAGTCGGTCGACGCCGTGGTCGGGCAGGCGCTCACGGGCGCGGCCAGGGCCGGTGAGCCGATCACCGACGTCAGGCTGACCTCGGCCGACCCGGACGCGACCTCCGTGGCCGTGCGGCTGGCCGACGCCGGGGTCGCCGAACTGCTGAGACCGGGCGGCCGGGTCGACGTGGTCGGCGCGGACGCCGAGGTCCTGGCGGAGGGCGCGACGGTGCTGGCGGTGCGGGAGGTGAAACCGGACCGACTCGTGGTGTTGGGCTTGAGCAGGAAGAATGCGACACGCGTAGCGGCGGTGTCACTGGAACGGCCATTGGCCGTTACCCTCCGCTAACCCCTGCTCGTCCCCACATCTTCTAGGAGTTGGCTGTGCTCAAGGGTTTCAAGGACTTCCTGATGCGCGGCAACGTCATCGACCTGGCCGTGGCCGTGGTCATCGGCGCTGCGTTCACGTCCATCGTCACGGCGTTCACGTCGAACTTCATCAACCCGATCGTCGCGGCCGTCGGCGGCAGCAACGTCAACGGCTTCGCGTACAAGCTGATCGAGGCGAACGAGAAGACGCTGATCGACTTCGGCGCGATCATCACCGCGATCATCAACTTCGCGATCGTCGCCGCGGTCGTCTACTTCATCCTGGTGCTGCCCATGAACAAGATCAAGGAGCGTCGCGAGCGCGGCAAGGAGGTCGGCCCGTCCGAGCCCACGGACACCGAGCTGCTGAAGGAGATCCGCGACCTGCTGGCGGCTCAGCAGCGCCGGGGCTGAGCCGGGTCCGGGGCGGTCCGCTCGCCGGGTTCGTGGCCGGCGCAGCCGACCCCGCCGGCCAGAGCGGCCGGGAGAGCGGGCCATCTCCGCGCGGTTCGTTCGAGCGGACCGGTGGGTGCTCGACCGCGTGACGGTCGATCATCGCGCGTGGCGCACGGACCAGGGAAGGTGTCCCCGTGAGGTCCTCAAGCCGCTGCCCCGCTCGGAGCGGGCTCGGGGTGCCGGTAGTCCGTCCTGGCGCTGGAGCCGCGGATGACCGGGGCGATCCCGGCACCGGTGGCCAGGTGCCAATCCGGAGGCGTCGCCGACTTCGAGCAGGATCCGGGCGGCGGTTCAGACCCGATGCCGAGCACGGAGATCAGGATCCCGGCACGGGGTGCGCGGCGCGTGTCCTCTCGACCTCGCCGGCGATCTGCGTGCGTTGTGCCGCAACGGTTGTCACGCTGTCCGCCGGGTTGGGCAGCACGGTGCCTGCCGTGCCCGGAACCGCGACGGTCCGCTCGGCGAGAGCCAGGGCCGCCCGGTGCACCCCGCGCCCGCACGGCTGAGGAGCGTCCGCCGCGCCGTGCGGCGTCAGCCCGGTGGAGGGCGTCCTCGGGCGGGGCGCGACGCCACCCGGCTGGACCGCGATCGCCAGGCGAACAACCCCGCGCAGCATCGTGCTGGTACGCCTTCGCCGGGACCAACGCACCGCCACCACGCCGAAGCCGTCCGGCGCCTCGAACGCCGCCCGGCCCGCAAGCCCTACCGATCCGAGGGAAGCACCACACCAGACCGCTGGGCGACCACCACGGCCATCGAGACCTGCTCGGAGGTCGTCGTGTCCCTACCGGCGGTACACCGGGTCCGGTGCCCCCGGACCACGGGTTCGACCGAGGGGGTCAGCCGCCGTGGTGCGGCGGGCGGTTCTCCCGGTACCAGGACTCGCGGTCGGCGTCGCCCTGGTCGGGGCCGCGTTCGTCGGACGTGGTGTCCGGCAGGACGTCGCCGAACACCTCGGCCAGGCGACGCCGCCGCGCCGCTTCCGCGGCGACGGCGTCGTCCTCCAGGTGGTCGGTCATGCCTCGTCGAGGCCCGAGAGCTGTTCGATGACGTACGGCACGAGGGTGGAGAGCGTGGCCATGCCGTCGCGGACCGCCGCCCGTGAACCCGCGAGGTTCACGACCAGGGTGCTGCCCGAGACGCCCACGAGGCCGCGGGAGATGCCCGCGTCCACGGCGCCCGCCGCCAGGCCCGAGCCGCGGAGCGCTTCGGCGATGCCGGGGATCGGGCGGTCGAGCACGCCCTGGGTGGCGTCGGGGGTGACGTCACGCGGGGACACGCCGGTGCCGCCCACCGTGACCACGAGGTCGACGCCGCCGATGACCGCGGTGTTGAGGGCGGCGCGGATGTCGACCACCTCGCCCTCGACCGCGACTGTCGCGTCGACGATGAAACCTGCCTCTTCGAGCAGTTCGGTGACCAGTGGTCCCGTGCTGTTGTCGTGCTCACCGTGCGCCACCCGGTCGTCCACGATCACGACGAGGGCGCGGCCGAGGCGCTGCGCGCTGCGTTCCATGCGGACAACCGTAGCCAATGGCCGGATCTGACGGTTCCATGACGTGTCGCTCCGGGACCGGGTGTCGCGGCCCCCGCGGTCCTAACGTCGTCCACGTGCGAGTTCTCCTCACCGGCGGCGCCGGTTTCATCGGGTCCCACGTCGCCGACGCGCTGGCCGACGGCGGTGACGAGCCCGTGCTGCTCGACGCCCTCCTCCCGCAGGCCCACAGCGGCCCGGCACCGTCCTGGACCGACCGCCACGAGGTCGTGGTCGGCGACGTGGCGGACCCGGCCGTCGTGGCGGGTCTGCTGCGGGGTGTGGACGCGGTCTGCCACCAGTCCGCCGTGGTCGGTCACGGCCTCGACCCGTCGGACGCGCCGCTGTACTCGTTCAACAACGACCACGGCACCGCCGTGCTGCTGGCGGCCATGCACGAGGCGGGGGTCGGCACGCTCGTGCTCGCGTCGTCGATGGTCGTCTACGGCGAGGGCCGCTACCGCTGCCCCGCGCACGACGTCGTCCGCGCCGCGCCGCGCAGGCGGGAGTCGATCGACGCGGGCGACTACGAACCGCCGTGCCCGCACTGCGGCGCACCCCTGGAACCCCTCCTGGTGCCCGAGGACGCCCCGCTGGACCCGCGCAGCACCTACGCGGCGAGCAAGCTGGCCCAGGAGCACTACGCGGCGGCGTGGGCCCGCCAGACCGGCGGCGCCGTCTGGGCGTTGCGCTACCACAACGTCTACGGCCCGAGGATGCCCAGGGACACCCCGTACGCGGGCGTCGCGTCCCTCTTCCGCTCGGCCCTGGAGGACGGCCGGGCCCCCACGGTCCTGGAGGACGGCGGGCAGCGCCGCGACTTCGTCCACGTCACCGACGTCGCGAGGGCGAACGTCCTGGCCCTGCACGCCGAGGCACCCCGCGGCACCCTGACCCCGCTGAACATCTGCTCGGGCGAACCCCGCACGGTCGGCGACCTGGCCACCGAACTGGCACTGGCCACCAACGGCCCGGCACCACGCATCGTCGGCGGCGCCCGCACCGCCGACGTCCGCCACGTCGTCGCCGACCCGACCGAGGCCACCCGCCGCCTCGGCTTCCACGCCCTGACCAGCTTCGCCACCGGGGTGAAGGCCTTCGCCACCGACCCGCTGCGCTGACGGGACGCGGCTCAGCCTGCCATCGCGGTGGCCAGGGGCAGGCGGACCTCGAAGCGGCAGCCGGGGCCGTGGTTCTGGGCGTCGATGGTGCCCTTGTGGGCTTCCACCAGGCCGCGGGCGATGGCCAGGCCCAGGCCCCCGCCCACCGGTTGGCGGCTCGGGGTGCCGCGGAAGGCCACCTCGAACACCCTGGACAGGTCGGGTTCGGGGATGCCGCCGCACGCGTCGTCCACCTGGAGCCTGGCCTCCTGGCCGTCGACGTCCACGTGGATGGCGACGGTGCCGTCCGGCGGGGTGTGGCGGATGGCGTTGGAGAGCAGGTTGCGGATCACCCGTGCGAGTTCCGGGTCGCTGCCCAGGACGACCGGCCACGTGTCGGCGCTGGCCTCCAGGCGGACGCCCTTCCGCTGGGCGACCGGGCCTTCGGCGGCCACGACCTCGCTGACGACGTCGGCGAGCGGGACGTCGGAGAGGGTCAGGCGGAGTGCGCCCGCGGTGATGCGGGACAGCTCGAACAGGTCGTCGACCATCGCGGAGAGCTTGTCGGCCTCGGTGCTGATGCGGCCCGCGTAGTCGGAGACGTCGCGGGGCTGGTGGACGACGCCGTCGGCCAGGGCCTCGGCCATGGCGCGGATGCCCGCCAGCGGGGTGCGGAGGTCGTGGCTGATCCACGCCACGAGTTCGCGGCGGGAGGCTTCGGCGGCGCGCTCGCGGGCCCTGGCCTCGTGCTCCCAGACGCTGCGGCGGGCGATGCTGCGGCCGAGCACGATCGCGATCGGGACGGTCACGACCGCGACGAGCGTGCAGACCAGCACGGTCGTCGTGATGATCGGCGTGAACATGAACTGGCTGACCGCGAGGACGCCGCCGATGGTCGCGAGGACCGGCACGATCGCCAGCACGGACAGGGCCGTCGCCAGCGAGCCGTGGACGAGCCTGCGGAGCAGCAGCCAGGCCCCGAGCAGCGCCAGCGGCAGGGAGAACAGGACCGCGAACGGGGCGATGTGGGAGATCTCGACGAGCATCAGCGACCACCTCCGGCAACCGGGTCGTAGCGGTAGCCGACGCCCCACACGGTGGCGATGCGCGTGGGCCGGGCCGAGTCGGTCTCGATCTTCTCGCGCAACCGTCGCACGTGGACGGTCACGGTGGACTGGTCGCCGAACTCCCAGCCCCACACGCGTTCCAGGAGTTCGGCGCGGTTGAACGCCCTGCCGGGGTTCGACAGCAGGAACGTCAGGAGGTCGAACTCCCTGGTGGTCAACGACAGCTCGACGCCGTCGAGACGGGCCGTGCGGGCGCCGAGGTCGACGCCGAGGCCGCCGTCGACCAGGGTCCGGACGGGTGGAGGGGCCTGGACGGCGCGGGAGCGGCGGAGCACGGACGTGACGCGCAGGGCCAGTTCGCGGGGGCTGAACGGCTTCGTCACGTAGTCGTCGGCGCCGAGCTGGAGCCCGGCGATCCGGTCCTCCTCCTCACCCAGCGCGGTCAGCATGACGACGGGGACGGAGCTGTGCCGCCGCAGCCGCCTGCACACCTCCAGGCCGTCGATGCCGGGCAGCATCAGGTCGAGCACGACCAGGTCCGGCGGGGTGGCGGCGAACAGTTCGAGCGCCGTCTCGCCGTCGCCCGCGAGCTGGACCTGGTGGCCGTTCAGCTCCAGGTAGCGGCGCACCACGTCGCGGACGGTCATGTCGTCGTCCACGACGAGCACGCGTCCGACAGCCGTGCCTTCGTTCGTCATCGCCTCACCAGTTCGTCAGCAGGAGGTGGTTGACCAGCAGCGCCGTGCCCGCCTGGACCGCCAGCCACCCCGTCCGGGAGCGGGCGGGCAGGAACGCGGTCGCCGCCGTCAGCCACGCGGTGAACGGTAGCCATATCCGCTCCACCTCCGCCTTGCTGAGGCCCGACGCGTCGGCGAGCAGGATCGCCGCGAGGGCCGCGCCGACCAGCAGGAGGGCGGGTGAGCGGCGCGCGCGGGCGAGTCCGGCGACCGGTGCGAACCCCGCGGCGAGCAGGGCGGCGGCGAGGTTCGCCCACACCCAGTAGTGGTAGACCCGCTCGGACGCGATGCCCTGGTAGTACCGGCGCACCACCAGGTGGTAGCCGTCGAGCCACCAGAACCCGGCGAGCGCGAACGCCGCCACGACGACCGAGGCCGCCAGCACGGCCAGCGCCAGTGCGCGCCACCGCCGCCACGTCACCACCAGCGCGACGACACCGACCAGGACCAGGCCGTAGGACAGGAAGACCCCCAGCCCCAGCAGCAGACCCGCGAGCACCGGCCTGCCCAGGGCCAGCAGGGCGATGCCGCACGCCGTCACGCCCGCGAACAGGCCGTCGGCCGACACGCCGATCCACACCGCTCCGGGGAACAGGGCGGCGAACGGCAGCACCGCGCGAGCGGCGGCCTCGTCCCCGCCCCACGCCCGCAGGGTGACCGGCACCGCGACCGCCGTGAGCGCGCCGACCAGCACGCACAGCAGCGCGGCCCACGCCCCGCCGGACAGCCCGATCCGGTCGAGCCCGACGAACGCGAGCAGCGCGCCCGGCGGGTGCCCGGACACGTGCGTGGTCCACGAGTCCGGCTGGTGGTCGAGGATCCGCGCGGAGAAGCCGCGCAGCGCCGCCCCGACGTCGGTGACGCCGGGGACCTCGTGCAGGTACTCGTCGGACGTGGTGAGCCTGCCCGCGAACCCGCGCTCCCAGCCGTCGACCAGCGCGAGCGACACCGTCCACGCCACCGCCGCCAGGTAACCGGCGCCCAGCGCCCGGCGCCACGGCAGCCGCACGGCCAGTTCCGGTCCCCTGGCGACGACGAGCACGGCGACCAGGAGCGCGAGGGGCGTGCCGACACCGATGTGCGGCAGCCACTCCGCGAAGAGCGGGGGGAACCCGGCGAACGTGCGGCGCGCGCCGAGCAGCGCCCCGACGACGACGGCGAGGACGACCAGAACCGCGGCCCCCAGGACCGTCCACCGGACACGTGACACGGGTGGACCGTAGGGCAGGACACCCCGCGCGATCGGCCGCGGAACCGATCCGTCAGACACCCGTAAGAACTCCTCGCACGTCATGATTCGGTAAGCGGCCAAAGGCTTTCGCGGACCGCGCGACGCGCCGACCCTGTCCGGTGTGGACGAGATCGATGTGGTGCTCCCCTGCTTGGACGAAGCCGCGGCCCTGCCCGGCGTGCTGCGCGCGCTGCCTCCGGGCTTCCGCGCGCTGGTGGTCGACAACGGCTCCCGCGACGGCTCCCCCGAGGTGGCCGCCGCCCTCGGCGCACGGGTGGTGCACGAGTCGCGCAGGGGTTACGGCGCGGCCGCGCACACCGGTGTGGAACTGGCCCGGTCGGAGATCGTCTGCGTGCTCGACGCGGACGGCTCGCTCGACCCCCGACAACTGCCCGAACTGGTGGCCCTGGTGCGGGCGGGCGCGCACCTGGCGGTGGGGCGGCGGGTGCCGACGACCAGCGGGAGCTGGCCGTGGCACGCGAGAGCGGGGAACGCGGTGCTCGCGACCCTGCTGCGCGCCAAGGGGCTCCCGGTGCGCGACATCGCGCCGATGAGGGCGTTCCGCCGCCGGGACCTGCTGGACCTGGGCATCCGGGACCGCGCGTTCGGCTACCCGCTCGAACTGCTGCTGCGCGCGGGCGAGGCGGGGTGGCGGGTCGAGGAGCGGGACGTCACCTACGGCCCGCGCGCCGCGGGCACGAGGTCGAAGGTCTCCGGGTCGGTGCGCGGCACGGTCCGCGCGGTCCGCGACATGGCGGGGGTGCTGCGGTGAGCGCCCGCGCCACGGTCCTGGTGGTGGCCAAGGCCCCCGTGCCCGGTCTGGCCAAGACCCGCCTCAGCCCGGCCGTGCCGCCCGCGCAGGCGGCCGACATCGCCGCGGCGTCGCTGCTGGACACGCTCGACGCCGTGCTCGCCACGCCCGGTGTGGTGCCGGTGGTGGCGCTGACGGGTGACCTCACGAAGGCCGAGCGGTCGCGGGAGATCCGTTCCCTGCTGCGGCACGTGGTCCTGCTGCCGCAGCGGGGAGCGGACTTCCCGGCCCGGCTGGCCAACGCCCACGCCGACGCGGCCCGCCTGAACGCGGGCCTGCCCGTCCTCCAGATCGGCATGGACACCCCGCAGGTCACCGCCGAGCTGCTGGACGAGTGCGTCGGGTCGCTGCGGTACGCCGACGGCGTGCTCGGCCCGGCCACCGACGGGGGCTGGTGGGCGCTCGGCCTGCGCGACGGCCACCGGGCGGACGTGCTGCGGACCGTCCCCACGTCCCGAGACGACACCGGCGCGCTGACGGCCGCCGCGCTGGAGCGGAGCGGCCTGCGGATCGGCCTGCTGCCCGAGCTGTCCGACGTGGACGACATGACCACCGCGCGGGAGGTGGCCGCCGTGCTGCCGGGCAGCCGGTTCGCCGAGGCGCTGCTCGTGGGCGTGTTCCGGTGACGGCGTTCGACGTGGGTCTGCGCGGCTCGCGGTGCTGGCTCGACCTGGGTGCCGGGCGGCGGGTCGACCTGCCGGTCGACCGGTGGCACACCGACGCCGACCCCGCGGACCGGGTGCTGGTGGACGCGTGCGCGGGACCGACGGTCGACCTGGGCTGCGGTCCCGGTCGGCTGGTCGCCGCGCTGGTGGAGCGCGGGATCGTCGCCCTCGGCGTCGACCACTCCGAGGTCGCGGTCTCGCTGACCCGCTCGCGCGGCGGACCGGCGCTGCACCGCGACCTGTTCACGCCGCTGCCCGGCGAGGGCCGCTGGTCGCACGTGCTGCTGGCCGACGGCAACATCGGCATCGGCGGCGACCCGACGGCGCTGCTGCGCCGCGTCCGGGGGCTCCTGCACGGCAGGGGCACCGTGCTCCTGGAGGTCGACCCTCCGGGGTGCGGGCTCCGGCGGGAACGCGCCCGCGTCGGCGGCGAGGACGCCGGTGGCGTGTGGTTCGACTGGGCGTGGCTCGACCCCGCCGCGCTGGAGACCGCCGCGCACGACGCCGGGTTCCGCGTCCGCTGGCTCGTCGAGCGCGCGGGCCGCTGGTTCGCCGAACTGGAGCAGCCATGAGGTTCCGCCCGCCGGGGGAAGCCGACTTCACCAGCCCGGCGCACGGCGCGCGCGTCTCCGCGCGCATCGGGCTGTGGCTGGGGGTCGCGTTCGGCCTGTGCTTCGCCACCGGCCTGATCAGCCACGGCATCCAGCACCCGCCCGCGTGGTTCACCTGGCCGTCGCGGCCGGTAGGCCTGTACCGGATCACCCAGGGCGTCCACGTCACGTCCGGCGTCGCGGCGGTCCCGCTGCTGCTGGCCAAGCTGTGGAGCGTCTACCCGAAGCTGTTCGGCAGGCCGCTGGTCCGGTCGGTGCCGCACGCGCTGGAGCGCGGCTCGATCCTCGTGCTGATCGGCGCGTCGTTCTTCGAGCTGCTGACCGGGGTGTTCAACGTCGCCCAGAACTACCCGTGGGCGTTCTTCTTCCCCACCGCCCACCACGCCGTCGCGTGGATCGCCGCGGGCGCGCTGCTGGTGCACGTCGCCGTGAAGCTGCCGGTGATCCGCGCGGCGCTCACCCGCGCGGATCACGAGGAACCCGCCACCGGGGTGTTGAGCCGACGGGGTTTCCTGCTCACCACGGGCGCGGCGACGGGCGCGGCGGTCCTCGCGACCGTCGGCGGCACCGTGCCGTGGCTGCGGACCGCGTCGGTGCTGGCCTCGCGGTCCGCGACGGGGGTGCCGGTCAACCGCCTCGCGTCGGCCGCGGGGGTGGTCGCGGCGGACTCGTCGTGGCGGCTGCGGGTCGGTGACGTCGAGTTCTCCCTCGACGAGCTGCGGGCCATGCCCCAGACGACCGCCGACCTGCCGATCGCGTGCGTCGAGGGCTGGAGCGCGGACGCGACGTGGACCGGTGTTCCGGTGCGCGACCTGCTGGCACGGGCGGGCCTGCCCGCCGGGAGCGACCTCCGGGTCGAGTCGCTGGAGGGGGGTGGCCCGTACCGGTCGTCCACGCTGCCCGGCACGCACTCGGCGGACCCGCTGACGCTGCTGGCGCTGCGGATGAACGGCGAGGAGCTGACGCTGGACCACGGCTTCCCGTGCAGGCTGATCGCGCCCAGCAGGCCGGGCGTGCTCCAGACCAAGTGGGTCTCGCGGCTGGAGGTGCGCTGATGCGGTGGGTGCTCGGGGCGGTCGGTGTCGTCCTGCTGGGGCGGGGCGTGGTGGAGCTGCTGCCGGTGGTGGCCGACAGCCCGCTGTCGCTGGGCGGCTGGCTGCTCGGCGGACCGGTCCTGCACGACGTGCTGCTCGCGCCGCTCGTCGGCCTCGGCGGCACGGTGCTCGCCCGCGTGCTGCCCGCGCCGTGGCGGGCACCGGTCGGCGCGGGCCTCGTGGTCAGCGGGGTCCTGGTGCTGCTGGCGGTCCCCTACCTGTGGCGGGCGTTCTCCGGTCCGGTCACGCCGGGCCTGCACGACCGCCCCTACCCGGCCGGTCTGCTGGTCGCGCTGACCGTCGTGTGGACCGCCGTCGTGGTCGCGGGACTGGCCAGGAGCAGGAACACCCGGCCACGCCGTGACGGGTGAGGGGGCCTGTCACGGCGTGGCCGGGGTGTTCTCGGGTTCCTGTCGCCGGGAAGCTTCGCTCTCCCTGCGTCACCTGCTCCCGCGCCGGGAACCCGCGCCCGGCGCGAGGGGCATTCGCGCCGGGAGTCCGGACTACTTCGGTTCGACGACCTGGCTGCCGAGGGTGACCTCGACCGACTTGTCCTCGCCGACGGTGAGCTTCACCTTGTCGTTGGGGGCCTTGGAGCGGACCGCCGCGACCAGCGCGTCGGAGGTGTCGATCTTGCGGCCGTCGAACCCGGTGATCACGTCACCGGCCTTGAGGCCGGCCTTCTCGGCCGCGCCGCCCGCGGTGACCTCGCTGACCAGCGCGCCGCCGTTCTCGCCGTCCTTCACCGACACGCCGAGCACGGTCTGGGTGGCCTTGCCGGTCTCGGTGATCTCCTTGGCCGTGCGCCGGGCCTGGTCGATCGGGATGGCGAAGCCGATGCCGACCGAACCGCCCTGCGACTGCGACGTGGTGTTCGGGCTGTAGATGGCGGAGTTGATGCCGACGACCTGGCCCTGCATGTTGACCAGGGGGCCGCCGGAGTTGCCGGGGTTGATCGCCGCGTCGGTCTGGATGGCGTCCAGCACGGACGACTGGCTGCCCTGCTCGCCACCCGCCCGGACGGGCCGGTTCAGCGAGCTGACGATGCCGGACGTGACGGTGCCCTGGAGGTCGAACGGCGACCCGACGGCCACCACCTGCTGGCCGACCCTCAGGTCGCCCGAGTTGCCCAGCTCCGCCGTCGGCAGGCCGGTGACGTTCGCCGCCTTCACCACCGCGAGGTCGGACGACGGGTCGCGCCCGACGATGGTGGCGGTCGCGGTCTTGCCGTCCTGGAACACGATCTGGATCTGGCCGCCCGCCGCCGCGCCCTCGACCACGTGGTTGTTGGTGAGGATGAAGCCGTCCGAGCTGATCACGATGCCGGAGCCCTCACCGCCGGAGAGCTGGAGCTTCACCACGGAGGGCAGCACCTTCTCGGCGACGCTCTCGATGGACCCGGCGGGGGCGTTGCTGCTCTGCTGCACGGGCTTCGGCGCGCTCAGCGCGTTGGTGACCGGCTGCGCGTCCACGGCGGCCTGGTAGCCGATGTAGCCGCCGATGCCGCCGGACAGCCCGCCGACCGCGAGCACCGCCGCGGCCACCCCGGCCACGACCCGGCCGCGGCCGGGCCTGCGCTGCTGCTGCGGAACGGGGTACGACACACCCGGCTGGGCGTAGAACGCCCCGGTCGAGGTCGGCGCCCCCTGGTGGGGAGCGGCCCCGAACTGGGGAGCAGGTGTCCCCGGCTGGCCAGGCGCCCCCTGCAAAGCGCCTGGCTGGCCGGGGTCCGGCTGTCCAGCACCCTGCTGCTGGAAACCGGGGTGGGCGGGACCGGAGGTCGGCTGCCACTCCTGCTGCGGGGCAGCGGAGGCGTTGGCGGCCCACGGGCTGGGCTGCTCGCTCGGCACGGCAGTGGGGGTCTGCTGCGGCGTCTGCGGCGCCTCGGGCTGAGGCTGGTCCTCGGCGGCACCGTGGTTGTTCTCGGTCATGCCCATACTGTGCGTTGCCCGCCTGAGAGGACCCTTAAACACACCTGGGCATCAGGTGTGAGTAATCAGGAACCACGGAGGCGCTCCGCGATCTGCTCCGGCGTGACGTCGTTGATCCACACGCCCATGCCCGACTCGGACCCCGCCAGGTACTTCAGCTTGTCCTTCGTGCGGAGCACGGAGAACACCTCCAGGTGCAGCCAGGAGAGGTCTCGGCCGGTCCGCACGGGCGCCTGGTGCCAGGCCGCGATGTAGGGCAGCGGCCGGTCGTACAGCGCGTCCATCATGTGCAGGACGCGCAGGTACAGGTGCGCGAAGTCGTCGCGCTCGGCGTCGGTGAGCGCGGGCAGGTCCGGCACCTGGCGGTGCGGCACCACGTGGACCTCGACGGGCCAGCGGGCCGCGGCGGGCACGAACGCCGTCCAGTGCTCGCCCTCGGCGATGATCCGGGTGCCCGCCGCGCGCTCGGCGGCCAGGACGTCGCCCATCACGTGCGTGCCGTGCTCGGCGAAGTACTCGCCCGCCACCGACAGCATCCGCTCGGTCTTGGGCGTCACGAACGGGTAGCCGTAGATCTGCCCGTGCGGGTGGTGCAGCGTCACGCCGATCTCTTCGCCGCGGTTCTCGAACGGGAACACCTGCGCCACACCGGGGACCTCCGCGAACGCCTCGGTCCGGTCGGCCCACACGTCGACGACGGTCCGCACCCGGTGCGGGGTCAGCTCGCCGAACGAGGTGTTGTGGTCGGAGGTGAAGCAGACGACCTCGCAGCGGCCGCGACCCGCCGCGCGGTGCACCATCGGCATGCCGTCCACAGTGGACGGGACGTCGGGGACGTGCTCGGCGAGCGACGGGAAGCGGTTCTCGAACACCGCCACGTCGTAGCTCGACTCGGGGATCTCAGTCGGCTTGCCCGGCGCCGTCGGGCACAGCGGGCACAGGTCGGCCGGGGGCTTGTAGGTGCGGGTCTGGCGGTGCGCCGCCATCGCCACCCACTCACCGGTCAGGGGGTCGCGGCGGACCTCCGAGTGCGGTTGCGACTCCGGCAGGTCCCTCGTGTCCACCGCCGTGCGCGGGGGCGCGTCCGGGGTGTCGTCGAAGTAGATGATCTCCCGACCATCAGCCAGTTTCGCCGCGGTCCGCCGCAACGCTTCCTTCACGCGAGTTCCTCTCCCCTTCCGGGCACGTGCGAGAGCACGAGTTCCCCGACCTGCTCCGCGAGGATCGCCTTGGCGTCGTCCGCCAGACCCTCGTCGGTCACCAGCACATCAGCTTCGTCGAGGTCGGCGATCGTGGAGATGCCGACCGTGCCCCACTTGGTGTGGTCGGCGACGACCACCACGCGGCCCGCCGCGTCGACGAGCGCGCGGTCCGTCTCGCTCTCGTTCAGGTTGGGCGTGGTGAACCCGGACCGCTCGGCCATGCCGTGCACGCCGAGGAACACCACGTCCAGGTGCAGCGACCGCAGCGCCTGGACGGCGACCGGCCCGACCAGCGCGTCCGACGGCGTCCGCACGCCACCGGTCAGCACCACCGTGCGGTCGGTGCGCCCGCCCTGCTGGAGCACGTCCGCGACCCGGATCGAGTTCGTCACGACCGTCAGGTCCGGGATGTCCTCCAGGAACCGCGCGAGCGTCCACGTCGTCGTGCCCGCGGACAGCCCGATGGCGGTGCCGGGGCGGACCAGCGCGGCGGCCTGCCGGGCGATGGCCTCCTTCTCCGGGAGCTGCCGCACGGACTTCGCCTCGAAGCCCGGCTCGTCCGTGCTGCGCCCGACCACGGAGGTCGCGCCGCCGTAGACCTTCTCGATGACCCCGCGCGCCGCCAGCACGTCCAGGTCGCGGCGAATCGTCATGTCCGAGACGCCGAGGCGCACCACCAGGTCGCTCACCCGGACCGCCCCGGTGCGGCGGATCTCCTCGAGGATCACCGCTTGTCGTTGCCGAGCCAGCACTTCACACCATCTCCCTCAGCACGGCGACCGCCCCGGCGGGAACCACCAGCCGGCCGTCGACCAGGGAGCCGGACAGCAGTTCGACGCCGGAGGCGGGCAGTGCGACGTCCTCCGCAGCGTGGTTGATCGCAACCAGCCACGATACGGGTTCGCCGTCGTGCCGACCCCGGCGGCGAACGATCTCCAGGCCGGGGGCGGCGGTCACGCCCGCGCGCTCCAACGCCGCGTCGACCACCCGTCGCAGTCCGTCGGCGACCAGGCCGCAGGCGAGGTACCAGGCGGTTCCCGCGCCGTGCTGGTGGCGGGTCACCGCGGGGACGCCGGGCAGCGGGCCGTCGGCGTAGGACGACACCACCTCCGCGCCCCGGACGTGCAGCAGTTCGGTCCACACGCCCGCGGCGCCCCCGTCGTCCAGCCGCACGACCTCGTCCGCGCGCAGCGGGAAGAACTCCTCGGTCCACACCCCGAGCAGGTCGCGGAACGCGCCGGGGTAGCCGCCGAGCCGCACGTGGCCGCGCTCGTCGGTGAGGCCGGACATGTACGTGACCAGCACGTGCCCGCCGCCGTCGACGTAGTCGGCGATCTTCGCGGCGTCGGCGTCGGTCACCGAGTACAGCGCGGGCACCACGACGAGCCGGTAGGACGAGAGGTCGGCCGACGGCGGGACGAAGTCGACCGTGACGCCCGCGTCCCACAGCTGCCGGTACAGCCCGAACACGGTCTCCTGGTAGGAGAAGTCCTCGGTGGGGTGCGTCGGCTGGCCGGAGATCCAGCGGGACCGCCAGTCGTAGACGATCGCCACGGAGGCGTCCACAGTGGACCCCACGAGTTCACCCAGCAGGCCGTACTCGGCGCCGACCTCGCACACCTCGCGGTAGACCTTGGTCTCGGTGCCCGCGTGCGGGACCATCGCGGAGTGGTAGCGCTCGGCGCCCGCCCGCGACTGCCGCCACTGGAAGAACAGCGTGCCGTCGGCACCGCGCGCGATGTGCGCGAACGAGTTCCGCCGCAGCTCACCAGGCTGTTTGGCGATGTTGCGCGGCTGCCAGTTGACCGCCGACGTCGAGTGCTCCATCAGCAGCCACGGCCGCCCACCCGCGAGTCCGCGGGTCAGGTCGGCGGCCATCGCCAGCTCGACGTGCCGGTCGTCGTCCTCCGAGCGGGTGTAGTGGTCGTTGGACACGAAGTCGACCTCGCGCGCCCACGCCCAGTAGTCCAGCGCGTCGAAGGTCCAGCCCACCATGAAGTTCGTGGTGATCGGCACGTCCGGGGTGAGCCCGCGCAGGGCGTCGCGCTCGGCCTTGTACAGCTCCAGCAGCGCGTCCGAGCAGAACCGGTCGAAGTCCAGCAGTTGGCCGGGGTTGCCGAACGTCGGCGTCACCCTCGGCGGCAGGACCTGGTCCCACAAGGAGTAGTGCTGGCTCCAGAACGCGGTCGCCCACGCCTCGTTCAGCGTGTCCAGGTCGCCGTGGCGGTGCTGGAGCCAGGTGCGGAACGCCTCGGCGCAGCGGTCGCAGCAGCAGCGGGCGACGTGGCAGCCGTACTCGTTGCCGACGTGCCACGCGGCCAGGGCGGGGTGCTCGCGGTACCGCTCCGCCAGCGCGGTCGCGAGCGCCACGGCCTTCGCGCGGTAGACCGGTGAGCTGGGGCAGTACTCCTGGCGCGACCCGTGGGTGAAGCGGACGCCGTCGGCGCGCACCGGGAGCACGTCCGGGTACGCCGTGGTCAGCCAGGGTGGCGGGGAGGCCGTCGCGGTCGCCAGGTCGACCCGGATCCCGCCCTCGTGCAGCAGGTCGAGCACCCGGTCGAGCCAGTCGAACTCGTACTTCCCCTCGGAGGTCTCGATCAGCGCCCACGAGAAGATGCCGACGCTGACCATCGTCACGCCCGCCCGGCGCATCAGCTCGACGTCCTCGGCCCACACGTCCTCGGGCCACTGCTCGGGGTTGTAGTCCGCACCCCAAGCCAGTCCTGCCATGCCCGTGGGCCAAGTGGTCATAGCCGCAAGGGTGGCTGAAACAGGCCCGCAACGTCAACACAGTCAAACAAGATCCCTCGTTCGGGTCTGTTTGAACTTCGGAGCACCACAGGCGGCGAGGCCGGCTCACTTTTACAACGTTGTAGCAGGTAGTCGCTCTATTTTTACAACGTTGTAGCGGGTTAACGGCTTCGTAACAGGGCTTGACACCCCGTGTGTTGGACGCAACATTATGCGCAACTTTGTTTGACTCAGTGTTCAGTTGGTTTGGTCGAGTGTCCTCAGGAGCAACGATGGTCCGGTACACGCCCAGTTCCCAGTCCACGCACCCCCTCCTCGGCCGCAGGGCCGTGCTCCGCGGACTGCTCATGACCGCCGGTATCGCGGCGGTGCCGGGGCTGGCCGCGTGCGGCGGCTCCGACTCGGGTTCGTCGAACGGCACGGTCACCTTCGGCAACAACCTGTCGGACCAGGTCCCGAAGGACGCGATCACCGCCGCCCTCAAGGGTTTCGACTCCGACGCCCTGAAGGTCTCGATCAACACCAAGCAGCACGAGCAGTACCAGGAGCAGATCAACAACTACCTCCAGGGCAAGCCCGACGACGTGCTCGCCTGGTTCGCCGGCTACCGGATGCGCTTCTTCGCGGAGAAGGGCCTCACCGGCGACCTCACCGACCTGTGGGGCGGGCTCGGCGACAACTACGCGCCCTCCCTCAAGGAGGCGTCGACCGCCAAGGACGGCAAGCAGTACTTCGTGCCGTTCACCCAGTACCCGTGGGGCGTCTTCTACCTCAAGAGCGTGTGGACGCAGCGCGGCTACGCGGTCCCGAAGACGCTCGACGAGTTCGTCGCGCTCTCCACGAAGATGAAGGCCGACGGCCTGACCCCGATCGCCTTCGCGCAGAAGCAGGGCTGGCCGGGCATGGGCATGTTCGACCAGCTGAACTTCCGCACCAACGGCTACCAGTTCCACGTCGACCTCATGGCGGGCAAGGAGGACTGGCAGGGCCCGAAGGTGCGCGCGGTGTTCGACACCTGGAAGCGCCTGCTGCCGTTCCACCAGGAGAACGCGCTCGGCCGCGACTGGCAGGAGGCCGCGCAGAGCGTCCAGCAGGGCAAGTCCGGCATGTACCTGCTCGGTACGTTCGTCGGCCAGCAGTTCAAGGGCCAGGAGGACGACCTCGACTTCTTCCCGTTCCCGGAGGTCAACCCCGAGCACGGGCAGGACACGGTCGAAGCGCCCATCGACGGCTACATGATGGCGAAGAAGCCCGCCAACCCCGAGGGCGCGAAGAAGCTGCTGGAGTACCTGTCCAAGCCCGAGACGCAGCTGACGTACCTGAAGTCCGACCCGTCGTCGATCGCCACCAGCAGCAAGGCCGACACCTCGGGCTACACGGCGCTCCAGAAGAAGGCCGTCGAGGTCATCAAGAGCGCCAAGCACATCACGCAGTTCCTCGACCGCGACACCGACCCGCGCTTCGCGAGCGACGCGGCCACCAACGGCCTGAACGCCTTCATCCAGAACCCGGACGACATCGACTCCGTGCTCAAGGGAATGGCCGACCAGGCCAAGACGATCTTCACGGGGTGACGAGTTGACCGCGTTGAGCGAGAAGACCGCTCACGGGGCGCCGGATTCCCCGGCGCCCCGTGAGCGGGCCCGCCGCAAGAGGGCCACCGCGCTGGCGGGCGGCGACAAGCTGGTGCTCGGCCTGATGCTGGGCATCCCCACCCTGATCCACCTGCTCCTGGTGTGGGTGCCGACCCTCGGATCGGTGGCGCTGTCCTTCGGTTCGTGGGACGGCATCGGCGGCTTCGAGGACATCGAGTGGGTCGGGTTCCAGAACTACGTCGACATCTTCACCAGCTACCCCAGGTTCTGGCCCGCGTTCCGGCACAACGTGATCTGGCTGGTGTTCCTGATGGTCCTGCCGACCGTGGCGGGCCTGTTCCTCGCGGTGCTCCTGGACCGCAAGCTGCGGTTCGGCCGGATCTACCAGAGCGCGCTGTACCTGCCGATGGTGCTGTCGCTCGCGCTGGTCGGCTTCATCTGGCAGCTGATCTACCAGCCCGAGCAGGGTCTGCTGAACAGCGTCCTCGGCACGACGGAAGACAACCCGACCAACTGGCTGGGCGACCCGGACATCAACCTGTACGCGGTGCTGGTCGCGGCGGCGTGGCGGCACACCGGCTACATCATGCTGCTGTACCTGGCGGGCTTGAAGTCCGTCGACCCGGCGCTCAAGGAGGCCGCGTCGCTCGACGGCGCCAACGCCTTCCAGACGTTCACGAAGGTGACGTTCCCGGTCCTCAAGCCGGTCAACATCGTCGTCTTCGTCGTGACCGTCATCGAATCGCTGCGCGCGTTCGACATCGTCTACATCATCAACAAGGGCCGCAACGGCCTCGAACTGCTGTCGGTCCTGGTCACCGACAACATCATCGGCGAGTCGAGCCGCATCGGCTGGGGCTCGGCGCTGGCGGTGGTCCTGCTGCTCATCTCGCTGAGCGTGATCATCACGTACCTGTACCAGGAGTTCAGCAAGGAGAACCGGGCGTGACGACCTCAGTGAAAACCCGCAGGGCGCCGCTGCGACCGGGCCGGGTCGTGCTGCACGTCTTCCTGGTGCTGACGTGCCTGATGACGCTGGCTCCCCTGCTGTGGGCCGTGTACGCGTCGCTGCGCACCTACGACGACACCGCCCGCAACGGCTACCTCTCGCTGCCGGAGAGCCTGACGCTGGACAACTTCAGCAACGCGTGGACGACCGGCGACCTCCCGCACTACTACCTCAACACGTTCCTCATCACGCTGCCCGCGGTGATCCTGACGCTGCTGTTCAGCTCCATGGTCGCGTTCGGCGTGTCCCGCTTCAGCTTCAGGTTCAACCTGGCCCTGCTGATGCTCTTCACCGCGGGCAACCTGCTGCCGCAGCAGGTCATCGTGACCCCGCTGTGGCGCCTGTACCGGTTGATCGAGGTACCGGAGTGGATCAGCGGGAGCGGCACGCTGATCGACAGCCAACTGGGCGTGGTGATGATCCACATCGCGTTCCAGATCGGCTTCTGCACGTTCGTGCTGAGCAACTACATGAAGACCATCCCGCACGAGCTGACCGAGGCGGCACGGGTGGACGGCGCCAGCGTGTTCCGCCAGTACTGGCAGGTCATCCTCCCGCTGTGCAGGCCCGCGCTGGCAGCGCTGGCCACACTGGAGTTCACCTGGATCTACAACGACTTCCTCTGGGCCCTGGTACTGATCCAGACCGGCGACAAGATGCCGATCACCTCGGCGCTGCAAAACCTGCGCGGCTCGTTCTTCACGGACAACAACCTGGTCGCCGCGGGCTCACTACTGGTGGCCCTGCCCACCCTGGTCGTCTTCTTCGCGCTACAACGCCAGTTCGTCAGCGGCCTGACCCTGGGCTCGACAAAAGGCTAGGCAGAACAACAACCAACAGAAAGCCACCGCCTTCCCGAAAGCGGTGGCCGGTGCTGCTCGAGGGATTCGACCCCTGCGATGGTGGATCGGGCAGGTAGCCACCACCTGCCCTTCAGCCCGATCACAGGGTCGCATCGAGGGGCCCCGAGTCACATCGGCCACCGCCGACGGGACCAGCAGCCACCCGTTCCACCAGAACCGGCAACCCCTCAAGGCCTCCCGGGCAACCGAATGGCGAACAGGGCCCCACCCTCGGGCGCCCGCCCCGCGTAAGCCATTCCCCCGTGCCTCTCAGCGGCCTGCTTCACGATCGCCAACCCCAACCCCGACCCCGGCAACGTCCGAGCCTCGGAAGACCGGTAGAACCGCTCGAAGACGTGCGGCATGTCGGCATCGGCGATCCCCGGCCCGGAATCCGCCACCTCCACCACAGCGCTCCCGTCGCCCACCTGCCGCAACTCCAACCGCACCACCCCGTCGTCGGGGCTGAACTTCACCGCGTTGTCCAGCAGGTTCAACACGGCCCGCTCCAGCGAGTTGGAGTCGCCCAGCAGGGACCACGGCTGCAACCGCACGTCGAACCGCACGTGCGTCACCGTCCGCCGCCGAGCCCGGTCGAGGGCGCGTTCCACCACCTCCACCAGGTCCACCGGCTCCTGCACGACCTGCGGCGCGTCCTCCCGAGCCAGCTCCACGAGGTCGCCGATCAACGTCGTCAGCTCGTCGAGCTGGGCCCGGACGTCGTCGTTGATCTCGGCCTTGTCCTCATCGGACAGCGTGGGGGCGTCGGGCCGCTCGGACGCCAGCAGCAGCTCCAGGTTCGTGCGCATGGACGTCAGCGGCGTCCGCAGCTCGTGCCCGGCGTCGGCCACCAGCCGGCGCTGCCTCTCCTGCGACTCCGCCACGGCCCCGAGCATGGCGTTGAACCTCTGCGTCAACCGGGCCAGCTCGTCGTCCCCGGTCACGGGTATCGGGCGCAGGTCGCCCGTCATGGCCACCCGCTCGGTCGCCTCGGACAGCCGCTGCACCGGTCTCAAGCCGGTGCGGGCCACGGCGGTCCCGGCGAGCGCCGCCACCAGCACGCCCAGCCCGCTGATCACGAACAGGACCACGTTGAGCTTGCCCAGCGTCGCCCGCAGCGGCTTCATGGACTGGCCGATCACCATCGCCTGCCCGTCGGTGTACTGCTTGGAGATCACCCGGAAGCCGGTGCGGTCGTCCGTCCAGATGTTCTCCCCCAGCTCCCCCTTCGCGACCTTCAGGTCGTTGCCGTTGGTGGGCGGCGGGGTGGCGCCCTTCGCGTAGAAGATCTGGCCGAACTCGTCCAGCAGGCCGATCCGGATGTCACCCGCGACCAGGAACGCGACGGGGAACGACTGGAGGTCCTGGCCGCCCTTCACCGACGGCGTCTGGATGGCGTCCGTGACGCGCTGGCGGAGGGTTTCGTCGAGCTGGGTGTAGAGGTTCTGGCTCACCGTCATGTACGCGCCCAGCGACACCACCGCCACCACGCCCGCGACGCAGAACGCCGCGAGCAGGGTGACGCGGGCCCGCAGCGAGACCCGCTGGAACCTGCCGGTGGCGATCGGGTCGTTCGACGACGCTGCGGTGATGATCACGGAGGCGTCTCCCGCAGCACGTAGCCGACGCCACGCACCGTGTGCAGCAACCGGGACTCGCCGTCCAGCTCGGTCTTGCGCCGCAGGTAGCCGACGTAGACCTCCAGCGCGTTGCCGGAGGTCGGGAAGTCGTAGCCCCACACGTCCTCCAGGATGCGACCGCGGGTCAGCACCTGCTTCGGGTGGGTGAGGAACAGCTCCAGCAGGGCGAACTCGGTGCGCGTGAGGCTGATCGCCCGCTCGCCGCGCCGCACGTCGCGCGTGCCGGGGTCCAGCTCCAGGTCGGCGAACTTCAGCGTGGCGCGGGCCCGTTCGGTGCCGTCCTGCTCGTTCGACGCCCGCCGCAGCAGCGCGCGGAGCCTGGCGAGCAGCTCCTCCAGCGCGAACGGCTTGGGCAGGTAGTCGTCGGCCCCCGCGTCCAGTCCGGACACGCGGTCGGACACCGCGTCGCGGGCCGTGAGGACGAGGATGGGCAGGTCGTCACCGGTGCTCCGCAGCCTGCGGCACACCTCCAGCCCGTCGAGCCGGGGCATCATGACGTCCAGGACCATCGCGTCCGGGCGCGCTGTCGTCACCGCTTCGAGCGCCTGCTGGCCATCGCCCGCGGTTTCCACCTGGTAGCCGTTGAACTGCAGTGAGCGGCGTAGCGACTCACGCACGGCCCGGTCGTCGTCGACAACGAGGATGCGCATGGGGGTAAGTGTTGCCCTTCGTCCTGAGAAGCGCCTGAGAGGGAGCCCAACAAACCGTGTGAACTACGCGTCAAGTCCGTGCGCCACCGGCGCGTTCCACCTCCGCCAGAGCGCGAGCACCCGCACCGCCACGACCAGGGCGGACCCGGCCAGCGCGACCGGCTCGTCCGGGAGGCCGAGCACGCTGCCGCCCGCGACCACCACGCCCCCGAGCAGCGCGGCGACGGCGTAGATCTCGCGGCGCAGGACCAGCGGGATCTCGCGCAGGAGCACGTCGCGCAGCGCGCCGCCGCCGATGCCGGTGGTCATGCCGATCAGGCACGCCGTGTACGGCGGGGCGCCCAGCGCGAGGGCGGTCGACGTGCCGCCGGTGACGAACAGCCCGAGGCCGATCGCGTCCAGCAGCAGCACGGCCCTGCGGAGCTTCGCGACCTGCGGGTGGAACCAGAACACCAGCAGGCCCGTGACGCCGGGGACCAGCAGGTACGGCCACTTCACCAGGCTGCTCGGCGGGTGCACGCCGAGCAGCACGTCCCGGATGACGCCGCCGCCCAGCGCGGTCGTCAGCGCCAGCACGATGACGCCGAACACGTCGAGCCTGGCTCGGACCGCGGCCAGCGCGCCGGACGCCGCGAACACCGCGATGCCGACCAGTTCCAGGACGATGAGCAACACGAGGGGCCAGGGTAGGTGCGCTAGAAGAAGTCGGCGAGGCGCGGGGTGCCGGGGGCCGCGACGAGCTGGTCCAGCAGCGGCGCCTCGCCGGTCAGGAGCCCGGCGCGGCGCAGCGCGGCGGTGCTCTGCGCGCCCGCGAACCACGGCCCGAGCGCCCTGGCCCGCACCCGGACGGCTCCGGTGCCGCCGGGCTCGACCCGCACCCCGCCGTCGTCCACGACGAGCCGCTGCCTGCCCGCGTGCCACGGCGCGTGCTCGTCGACCACGTCCAGGTCGACCGCGCCCGCCCTCAGGCCCGCGGCGTTCGGCCAGCCCCGCGCGGCGACGGCGGCGGGCAGGTCCACGACCCGCAGGAACCACTGGCTCACCGCGAGTTCGACGCGCATGGCCTGCGAGGTGAGCAGCCCGGTGAACGCGGGGTCGACCACGCGCACGTCGATCCGGTCGAGGACCCCGGCCCACGACGTGAGCTCGGCCAGCAGGGTGACCTGCGCGTCCAGGTCGACGCCCACGAGGTCGTGGACCTTGAGCCCCTCGGGGACGCGGTCGGCGGTCAGGTAGCCGCGCGGCGCGCCGTCGGCGTCGGTCACGAGCGTGGCCACGTCCAGGTCGAGCAGCTTCTCGGGCTCGAACGTCGGCGCGTGGCGGTCGAGCAGCCCGTCCACGGTGGCCGCCAGTCCGGTGTAGAGGGCGTGGACGTCGGCCAGGTCGGTCCCGGTGACCCGACGGGTGGCCAGCCGGTTCACGCCCACGGGTGACATGAGCAGCCGGTCCATCGGGAACACGAGCCGCTCGAACGCACCGGAGCGCTCCCAGCCGCGAGCGCGGTAGAGCGCGGGCACGGTCGGGTACAGCGCGGACACCGCCTGGCCCCGGTCGCGCATCGTGCGCAGCGCCGTGTCGACCAGCGCCGACGCGACGCCCCGGCGGCGGGCGTGCGGGTCGACCACGACACCGCCGATGCCGCCCATGGGCACGGCGCGACCGCCGAAGAACTGGGCGAAGTCGTTGATCAGCAGCGACCCGAGCGGGTGACCGCCCTCCTCGGCGAGCAGGCCGAGCCTGCCGGGCACGACCAGCTCCTCCGGCGGCGGCGCCGTGCCCGCGAACGCGAGCTTGCGCATCCGCAGCACGGTGTCGCGGTCGTCCTCGGTGTACTCCCTGATGTCCACGGGCACCTGCTTACCAGGTGAAGAACCCCTGGCCGGCCTTCCGCCCCAGCTCACCGCGGTCGACCTTGGCGCGCAGCAGGGCGGGCGGGGTGAACCGCGGCCCCAGCTCGGCGGCCAGGTGCTCGGCGATGGCCAGCCGCACGTCGAGGCCGACGAGGTCGGTCAGCCTCAGCGGTCCCATCGGCCAGCCGTAGCCGAGGCGCATCCCGGTGTCGATGTCCTCGGCGCCGGCGACGCCCTCCTCCAGCATCCGGATGGCCTCCATGCCGACCGCGACCCCCAGCCGCGAGGTGGCGAACCCCGGCGAGTCGCGGACCTCGATGACGGTCTTGCCCAGCGCTTCGGCCCAGGTCCGGACCCTCGTCACGACGTCGGGTCCCACGCCCGCGTGGTGGACGAGCTCGACCAGCTCCTGGACCGGGACGGGGTTGAAGAAGTGCATCCCGACGAGCCGCTCGCCGGGCAGGTCCTCGGCCAGCGCGGAGATCGAGAGCGAGGAGGTGTTGGACGCCAGCACGGCCTGTGGGCAAACGCTTGCGACCTGCTGGAGCACCCGCCGCTTGAGGTCGACGTCCTCCGGCACGGCCTCGACCACCAGCTCCGCGGCGGCGGGCAGCCCGGCGAGGTCGTCCACGACGGTCAGCCCGGCCAGCAGCTCCTCCGGGGCGACGGCCAGCTTCCCGCGCTCGGCGGCCTTCGCGAGCGACGCGGCCACGGCTCTCCGCGCCGCGTCGGAGCGTTCGGGCCCGGCTTCCGCGAGCGTGACGTCATGACCGCCCGCGAGCAGCAGGTGCGCGATGCCCGCGCCCATCGTGCCGCCGCCGACCACCCCGGTGATCATTCGGCGACCACCTCGGCGGTGAACATGGCCACCAGTTCGAGCCCGCCGATCTCCGACAGGTTCGCCCCGGCCGCGTGCCACTCGGGTGATTGGAACGCCGCGTTCATGACCTCGGGCGACTCGAAGTACATCTCGGCGACGACGTGCAGGTCCGTGTCGCCCAGGAAGCCGGGGACCAGCACGCGGTCGACCTTGGCCACCTCGGCACGGAGCAGACCTGGGGTTTTCCGGACGATCGGGAGGTGGGAGGAGAAGTACTTCTCGTCGAAGTCCGCCTGGTCCGCGGGCTTCCGGTAGAGCGCGATGTACTTGATCATGTGACACTCCCTGGAGGTTTTCGACTTGGACTGTAACAGCGGATTCGGATCCGGCGGTTGCTCCGGCAGGAGTCTCCCCCAAGATGGTGGGGTGCGGATCATCCTGCTGCGACACGGCCAGAGCCTCGGGAACGTCGACGAATCGGCCTACTGCCGGGTCCCGGACCACTCCCTCCCCCTCACGGCGCTGGGCGAATCGCAGGCCCGTTCGACCGGGCCCGCGATCCGCTCGCTGATCGGCGAGGGGCCGGTGGCGGTGTACGTCAGCCCCTACCTGCGGACCCGCAAGACGTTGGCCGGGCTGGAACTGGGCCCGCTGGTGGACCGGGTGGTCGCCGAACCCCGGTTGCGGGAGCAGGACTGGGGCAACCTCCAGGACCCGGTGCAGCAGGAGGTGCTGAAGCACCAGAGGCACGCCTTCGGGCACTTCTTCTTCCGGCTGCCCAACGGGGAGTCCGGGGCGGACGTGGACGACCGGCTGGCCGCGTTCCTCGGGGAGCTGGAACTGCACATGCGCAAGGACGCCGAGCACCCGCGGACCGTGCTCGTGGTGTCGCACGGGCTGACGATCCGGTTGCTGTGCAGGCGGTTGTTCTCGTGGAGCGTGGAACTCTTCGAATCGCTGTCCAACCTGGACACCTGCGGCTACCGGGTCCTGGACCACGACGGGGACGGCTGGAGGCTGGACCGGGCCTTCGAGCAGTGGCGGGAGTCGCCGGACGGCGAGACCCAGGCCCAGGTGGGGCCGCGCGGGTAGCGCCCGGCGACCCGCGCCGCCCACCTAGCCCAGCAGCCCGCGCCGGTACGCCGCCACCAACCGCCGGGGCACGCGGAGCCTCCTGCCGTCCAGGGCGGTCACCTCCACCAGGTCCGGCGCCTGCGCCTTCCACCGCGCCCGCCGGTGCCGGGTGTTGGAGCGCGAGGTCTTCCTCTTCGGGACCGCCATTACTTCTGCCGCTTTCCGTAGCGCTGGTTGAACTTCTCGATCCGACCGGCCGTGTCGATCATCCGCTGCGTGCCCGTCCAGAACGGGTGCGAGTCGGCCGTGATGTCGACGGTCAGCAGCGGGTAGGTGTTGCCGTCCTCCCACTCGACGGTCTTGTCCGACGTGGCCGTCGAGCGGGTGAGGAACTGCTTGCCCGTCGAGCTGTCCCGGAAGACGACCGGGTGGTAGTCGGGGTGGATGTTCGGTTTCACGATGCCTCTTCCCTCGGGTGGTGGGCGAACGGGTCGTCGCTGCAGACGAGCCCGCCCGCCAGTTCGTCGTCCGTGAGCAGTGCGGCCCGCAGGGTCGCCTCGATCTCCGCCGTCGACGCCTCGTGCACGATGACGACGAGGTCCTGCGCCCGGTCGCCGTAGTAGGGGTCCCACTCCAGCGAGGCCCTCGCCCGCCGTTCCGGCTCGACGTCGGACCAGTCGTCCACCGCGGCCAGCCACGGCCCGGCGTCCCCGATCCGCAGCCCGCCGCCCGCCGACTCCAGCCACAGGGCCATGTCCGGCCGCGAGGCGACCCAGAGCCGTCCCCGCGTCCGGACCACGCCGTCGAGCAGCACGTCCAGCGCCTCGTGGAGGCGTTCCGGGTGGAACGGGCGGCGGTCGGTGAAGTGCACGGTGCCCACCGAGCCGTCCGGCTCCAGCGGGAGACCGCGCAGGAGCGGCCCGAAGGCGTCGTACGGGCGGTTCTCGGGAGCGGCCAGCAGGGCCGTGACGTCCAATGAGGACAGTTCCTGGCGCGGTGCCAGCGGTGCGACGCGGTCGAGCACGGCTACGGTGCGGACGTCCCCCGGTTCCCCCACGAGCACCAGGGCGTCGGCGAACTCGGCGTGGCCCACCACGACCTGGGCGACCGTCCGCTCGTCGTCGTCCGCCGCGCCCAGTCCGCGCTCCGCGAGGCCCACCTCGCCGGTGGCGTCGGCCAGCCAGGTCTCCCGGTCGATCACCGAGACGACCGACAGCACGTGCACCGCGTCGGCGGGCAGGGCGATGCAGACGGCCTCCGGTTCCAGCGCGGGGTCCAGCCGGAGGACCACGGTGCTGCCCGCCAGCGAGGTCAGCAGCGGGACGAGGTCTTCGCGCAGGGTGCAGGAGACGCAGCCGTGGGCGAGGTCCAGCACCGTCAGGTGGCCGTCGACCCAGCGGCTGACGACGCCCTCGGCGATGCGGCTCAGGTCGTGGCGGACGAGGACCGAGCCCTCCAGTGCGCGCCACACCTCCTCGGCCACCGGGTGCTCCGCGACTCCGGCCACCATGACGACAACGGTTTTCATGTGGGTTACTGTAGATGGAAATGGATGTCATTTCAAAGGAGGTCGTGTGTCGTCACGCCACTGCCAGCTCACGGGGCGGAAACCGGGCTTCGGCAAGCAGGTCTCGCACTCCAACCGGCGCACGTCGCGGCGCTGGCTGCCCAACACCCAGCGCCGCCGCTACTGGCTGGCGTCCGAGGGCAGGTACGTCGTGCTGACCCTGTCCGTGAAGGGGATCAAGACCGTGGACCGCCGCGGCGTCGAAGCCGTCGTGGCGGCGCTGCGCGCCAACGGGGAGAAGGTCTGATGGCCAGGAGCACGGACGTCCGGCCGATCATCAAGATGCGGTCCACCGCGGGCACGGGCTACACGTACGTGACCCGCAAGAACCGGCGCAACGACCCGGACCGGCTGGTCCTGCGCAAGTTCGACCCGGTGGTGCGCAGGCACGTCGACTTCAAGGAGGAGCGCTGATGGCGAAGAAGTCGAAGATCGCCAGGGACCGGCAGCGCCGGGAGGTCGTGGCGCGGCACGCGGAGAGGCGGGCCTCGCTCAAGGAGCAGCTCCGGTCCCCGTCGTCCACCGACGAGCAGCGGTCCGCCGCGGTGCTCGGGCTCCAGCGGCTCCCGCGTGACGCCAGCCCCACCCGGCTGCGCAACCGCGACGTCGTGGACGGGCGCCCGAGGGCGTACTTCCGCGCGTTCGGGCTGTCGCGGATCAGGCTGCGCGAGATGGCGCACCGCGGCGAGCTGCCCGGCCTCAGCAAGTCGAGCTGGTGAGCGCGGTGGCCAAGGAGCGGCGCGCGGCGCCGAAGAAGCGCGTGAACGTGCTGAAGCGCGAGGGCGTGACCGAGGTCGACTGGAAGGACACGACGCTGCTGCGGAAGTTCGTGTCCGACCGCGGCAAGATCCGCTCGCGGCGGGTGACCGGGCTGACGCCGCAGGAGCAGCGGCAGGTGGCGACCGCGATCAAGAACGCCCGCGAGATGGCGCTGCTCCCCTATCCGTCGCAGGGGAGGTAGCCGTTCGGAGTGACCACCACCGCACCGGGTCGCGGTGGTGGTCGCCCCGCACGGCGGGCACGATCGCGGCATGAGCATCGAAGAACAGGTGGCGGGCCTCTACGAGGTGCTGCACCGGCGCCGCGACACCAGGCGCGAGTTCACCGGTGCGCCGATCCCGCCGGACGCGCTGCGCCGGGTGCTGACCGCCGCGCACGCCGCACCCAGCGTCGGACTGTCCCAGCCGTGGGACTTCATCCTCGTGCGGGACGAGACGACCCGGCGGGCGTTCCGCGACCACGTGCACGCCGAGCGCAGCATGTTCACCGCGCAGCTGGACGCCGAGCGGGCGGAGGTGTTCAGCCGGATCAAGGTCGAGGGGATCCTGGAGTCGACCCTCGGCGTGGTCGTCACGTACGACCCGGACCGGGGCTCGCCCGCCGTCCTCGGCCGCCACGCCATCGCGGACGCGGGCCTCTACTCCGTTTGCCTCGCCATCCAGAACCTGTGGCTCGCCGCTACCGCCGAAGGTCTGGGAGTGGGGTGGGTGAGCTTCTACCGCGAGGACGTCCTGCGTCGATTGCTGCACATTCCACCCAGGTTGCGGCCGGTCGCGTGGCTTTGCGTCGGACCCGTGGCAGGGTTGCCCGATCAACCCGATCTGGAACGCGCGGGGTGGCGGAACCGCATACCTGTCGAAGACGTCATGCACCACGAGCGGTACAGGGAGCGCTCCTCCCGGTAACCTGTTGGGGCCGTGCCGGCAGGGGCGGAACCTCAGTGTTCCCGCTCGGCGAGTCGGAATGGAGTGTCGAGCACGAGTGGAGCAGCGCGATCCGCTGACAGCGGGGCACGTGACGCACATGGACCTGAGGGTCCGCGTGCTGCTGAACGCTGGGCGTTTACCCGAGGCCAACGCCGTGTTCGACGAGGTGGTGACCAAGGCGCCTCCGAGCGCGGACCGCTGGGTGCGCTCGGCAGTCCTGGTCCACCGGGCCGTCATGGCGTGGCGGCTGGGCCGGATCCCCCTGGCGCTGGAACTGGCCGCCGAGGGGTGGCTAGACGTCGACTCGGAGACCACCGACAGCCCCGCCGCGGCGCAGACGATGGGCACGTTGGGCTACCTGCTCGAAGGCATCGGGCACCGGCACGCCGCGCTGGACATGGTGCGCAGGGCCGTGGAGGTCGCCCGCCGGGCCAACGGCCCGGACACGCTGGCGCAGTGCCTGCAACGGCTCGGCGGCACGCTGAACTTCCGCGCGGCCTCGGGTCCCCCCGGCGACGCGCACGCGATCTTCGAGGAGGCCAGGGGCTACCTCGCCGAGGGCCTGACGCTCGACACCGTGGACGGCCACGTGCACCGCGGTCTGCTCGGGGCGTACGGCCGCGCGCTGGCGGGCGTCGGGGAACTGGACGCCGCGGAGAAGGCCGGCCGCAAGACGCTGGAGCTCGCCTCCGACATCAGGGACCACTGGGGCATGTCCGTCGGCAACTGGGTGCTGTCCACGGTCCACCGCGCCCGCGGTGAGCTGGTGGAGGCCCGCACGCTGGCGAGCCGGTCCGTCGCGTCCGCCCAGTCCATCAACGACACGTCGCTGATGCTGCGGTTCTCGCTGGACCTCGCGAACATCTGCTCCGAGATGGACGACCCCGTGGGCGAGGCCGCCGCGCTGCGGTGCAGCGTCGCCGCGGGCCAGAAGGCGTCCGAGACGCTCCAGGAGGGCCTCGGGCAGGCGTTGGAGCACCGCCAGGCGGCGCTGCGCGCCCAGCAGCTCGCCGCGGCGGCCCAGGAGGCGGCGGCGCGCGACCCGTTGACGGGGCTGGCGAACCGGCTCGGGCTGGAAGCGGCGGCCGCGAGGCTGCTGGAGGGAACGGCGTCGCGCGGCCGGGTGCCGTGGCTGGTGCTGGTCGACGTCGACTGGTTCAAGGGCGTGAACGACGACGCGGGTCATGCCGCGGGCGACGCCGCCCTGCGGGAGATCGCCCAACTGCTGCGCCGGGAGTGCCGGACGGACGACCTCGTGGCCCGCTGGGCGGGTGACGAGTTCGTGGTGCTGCTGGGCGACAACGGCAACTCCGAGCACGAGGTCGGGCCGACCGTGGCCGAGCGCATCCGCGCCGCCGTCGACGGGCACGACTGGTCGATGGTGCTGGGCACGACGCGGCGCCCGACGGTCAGCATCGGCGTGGCGGCGGGCCCGGCGAAGCTGGACCAGCTGTTCGCGGCGGCGGACATGGCTCTGTACCGGGCGAAGCGGCACGGCCGCAACCGCGTGGAAGTCGAACCGACGGTGCACGAGACCGTGAACTAGGGCGGGGGCGCGGTGCCTCGGCGCCTGCCCCCGACCCCTCGTTCGCGTTCTAGGCGATCAACCCGCCGCGGAAGGCCACGAGCGCGGCCTGCACGCGGTTCACCGCACCGATCTTGCCGAGGACCGAGGACACGTAGCCCTTCACCGTGGCCTCGGACAGGTGCAGCGTGCCACCGATCTCGGCGTTGGACATGCCCTGGCCGATCAGCACGAGCACCTCGCGCTCCCGTTCGGACAGCATGGCCAGCAGCCGCCGCGCGGGCTCCGCGGCCCGTTCACCGTCGGCCACCGCCGCGAGGACCCGTGCCGCCACACCGGGATCGAGCACCGCGCCACCCCGTGCGAGGTCGCGCACCGCCTTCACCAGCTGCTCCGGCTCGGTGTCCTTCAGCAGGAAGCCGCTGGCGCCCAGGCGCAAGGCCTCGCTGACGTACTCGTCCACGTCGAACGTGGTGAGCATCGCGATCCGCGGCGGTTCGGGCAGCGTGCGCAGCCTGC
Source organism: Umezawaea sp. (assembly GCF_057122925.1). NCBI lineage: Bacteria > Bacillati > Actinomycetota > Actinomycetes > Pseudonocardiales > Pseudonocardiaceae > Umezawaea > Umezawaea sp. The sequence continues at coordinate 61,289 of NZ_DBNGPQ010000156.1, forward strand.
GCAACGCCACCAGCCCGTCGTTGGACCGCATGCGGATGTCCAGCAGGACCACGTGCGGACGGTGCTGGCGGGCCAGGTCGGCCACCAGGTGTCCGTCGTCGCACTCGGCCACCACTTCGATGTCACCGGCGCTGCTGAGGATCATGCGAAGCCCGGACCGGACGAGGTCCTCGTCGTCGGCCAGCATCACCTTGATCACGACGCCTCCCCGAGTTGGCGTTTCGTGTTCATACAGGCCCAGCATCGCGCACCGGTGCGCAAGCTGGCGTTAATTCGACGTTATCTCACCATGTGGTAGGACGTTTGCCCAGCGTTCGGCGGCGTGGAAAGGCTCTCACCACAGCGTTCACAGTTGCCAGGAAGAAACACGGTCAGCCCAGGACGCGCGCGACTTCCTGCCGCAGTCGGGGGAGCATGGCGTAGAGCTTGTCGCCAGGGCACTGCGTGTCCGTGTAGTGGTCGCGGTGGCCGTCGATCGCCGTCGGCGCGATGCCGTACTGCTCGCAGGTGTAGACGCAGAACGAGACGAGCGAATCCCACTGCTCGCGCCGGGGTTCCTCGGCGGTGTAGAGCCCCTCGTTCTCGATGCCGATCGCGGTGGTGTTCTGGCCGGGGCAGTGGGCGCCCTCCACGACGCGGTCGCCCGCGTGGAGCGCGTCGAGGCTGCCGTGCCGCCCCTCCATGAGGAAACCGCCGCGGCTGTTGGTGAAGTGCTGGCCCGAGTCGAGCCAGCCGTTGTCGTCCATGTGGTGGTCCTGGATCCACCGGGCGTGCTCGAAGGCGTGCTCCACCGAGTAGTCGGTGACGTTCTCGGTCGCCGTGTGGTGCACCAGGATCCGCACCGGCCGTCGCTGGACGAGCGTGACCGGGCTCGACGGGGGACGCGCGCCCCAGTCGGCGCAGGAGCGGACGGGCAGCAGGGCCGCCCTCGCGGAGGCCGAACCCAGCCCGACGAGCAGCCCCGACGCGGCCACTCCGGCCAGCAGCGTTCGACGTCGCACCATGAACAAGTTTTTCCCAGTGTCGGCGCAGTTGGGCAATAGGCAACGGTGATTACCAGCCGATCGGGTAAAAGAACGTGAAACCCTTTCAGAAAAGTTGTGGAAAAAGTAACGTGCGCCACACCAGTCCTGCATGGAAGGAGCTTCGCGTCATGCGGAGAGCCGCCCTACCGGTCGTGGTGGTCGCCCTGCTCGCCACCGCCACCGTCATCACCGCACCAGCGCAGGCGGCCCCCGAGCCGCCCGTCACCACGGCCGCGTTCGCCCCGGACGACTACTGCCTCGGCCAGTGCTCGGACATCCTCCCGCCCGGCAACAACGGCAACGCGACCCTGGCCGAGATCCTGGGCCACAAGGTCTTCGGGACCCGGCCCGCGCACTCGGCCGACCAGCTCCCGAAGTACGACGCGCTGTCCTCGGGCTACCAGGGGCTGACCAACGAGCAGCTGAGCACGTTCTTCAACGACGCCTCCTTCGGCGTCGCCCCCGACCAGGTCGAGAGCACGATCAAGCCGCGCGCGGACGTGACGATCATCCGCGACAAGGCCATCGGGATGCCGCACGTCTACGGCACCACCCGGTCCGGCACCGAGTTCGGCGCGGGCTACGCCGCCGCCCAGGACCGGCTGTGGCTGATGGACGTGTTCCGCCACCTCGGCCGCAGCCAGCTCACCGGGTTCGCGGGCGGCGCCCAGGGCAACCGCGTGCTGGAGCAGAGCTTCTACGGCCAGATCGCCTACACCGAGGCCGACCTCCAGGCCCAGATCGACCGGGTCGCCGCGAGCGGACCCCGTGGCGCGCAGGCGAACCAGGACGTCAACGACTACATCGCGGGCATCAACGCCTACCTCTCGCAGTCCGTCGCCGCGCGGAACTTCCCCGGCGAGTACGTGCTCACCGGGCACGCGGACGCGATCACCAACTGGAACGACATCCAGCCGTTCAAGCCGACCGACATGGTCGCCATCGCGGCCGTCGTCGGCGGGCTGTTCGGCGCGGGCGGCGGCGGCGAGGTGCAGTCCGCGCTGGTCCGCCTGGCGGCGCAGAACAAGTACGGCGCCGAGGTCGGCGAACAGGTGTGGAGGTCGTTCCGCGAGCAGAACGACCCCGAGGCCGTGCTGACCCTGCACGACGGCCAGCGCTTCCCGTACTCCGCGAGCCCGGCCGACCCGGTCGGCGTGGCGGTGCCGGACGCGGGCTCCGTGACGCCGGAACCGATGGTCTACGACCAGACCGGTGGAGCCGCGACCGTCGACGTCCCCGCCGGGGGCCTGGCCGCCGCCGAGGGGATCTTCGCCGACGGCGTCCTCCCTGCCGACCTGCTGAACAAGAAGCACGGCATGTCCAACGCGCTCGTCGTGTCCGGCGCGCACACCGACACCGGCAACCCGATCGCCGTGTTCGGCCCGCAGACCGGCTACTTCGCGCCCCAGCTGCTGATGCTCCAGGAGCTGAACGGTCCCGGCATCAGCGCGCGCGGCGTGTCCTTCGCCGGCGTCGGCATGTACGTGCAGCTCGGCCGCGGCCAGGACTACTCGTGGAGCGCCACCTCGGCGTCGCAGGACATCGTCGACACGTTCGCCGTCGACCTCTGCGAACCCGACGGCGAGCCCGCCACCAAGGCGTCCAACCACTACCTGCTGCGCGGCCAGTGCGTGGCGATGGAGCGGTTGGAGCGCAAGAACGCCTGGAAGCCCACGGTCGCGGACGGCACGGCCGCCGGGTCGTACACGCTCGTCGTGTACCGCACCAAGTACGGCCTGGTGCAGAGCCGAGCCCTGGTCGGCGGCAAACCCGTGGCGTACACCGCTCTGCGGTCCACCTACCTGCACGAGGTCGACCCGATCATCGGGTTCCAGGAGTTCAACGACCCGAGCGCCATCCGTTCCGCGCAGGACTTCCAGAAGGCCGCGGAGCACATCGGGTACGCGTTCAACTGGTTCTACGTCGACTCGAAGGACACGGCGTACTTCAACTCCGGCTCCAACCCGGTGCGCAAGCCGGGCGTCGACCCGAACCTGCCGATCAAGGCCGCGCAGCAGTACGAGTGGCAGGACTGGGACCCGAACACCAACTCCGCGCGCTACACGCCCGCGGCGGAGCACCCCCGGTCGATCAACCAGGACTACTACATCAGCTGGAACAACAAGCAGGCGCTGGACTTCACGTCGTCCGGCTTCGGCAACGGCTCGGTGCACCGCGGCGACCTGATCGACGACCGCGTCAAGGCCCTGATCGCCAACGGCGGCAAGGCGACCAGGGCGTCGCTCACCAAGGCCATGGCCGAGGCCGCGGGCGCCGACCTGCGGGCCGAGCAGGTGCTCCCCGACCTGCTGCGGGTCATCGAGAAGGCCCCGGTGACCGACCCGGCGCTGGCGTCGACCGTGCAGAAGCTCAAGGCGTGGCAGCAGTCCGGTTCGCTGCGCCGCGAGACCACGAAGGGCAGCAAGGTCTACAGCCACGCCGAGGCGATCCGCGTGCTCGACGCGTGGTGGCCCCGGCTCGTGCGGGCCGAGTTCGAGCCCGGCCTGGGCACCGAGCTGTACACCGAGCTGGTCAGGGCCGTCCAGGTCGACGAGGCCCCGTCCGACGCCCACGGCGCCGCACCGCACAAGGGGTCGTCGTTCCAGTACGGGTGGTGGAGCTACGTCGACAAGGACATCAGGCGCGTCCTCGGTGACCAGGTCGCGGGCCCGTTGACCGGCACCTACTGCGGTGGCGGCGACGTGACGGCGTGCCGCACCACGCTGCTGGACAGCCTGCGCGCCGCCGCGGCCGTGCCCGCCAACCAGGTCTACCCCGGTGACGCGGACTGCGCGGCGGGCGACCAGTGGTGCGCCGACTCCATCATCCACCGCGCGATGGGCGGCATCACCCACGACAAGGTGCAGTGGCAGAACCGGCCGACCTACCAGCAGGTCGTCCAGTTCCCGGCCAAGCGGGGCGCCAGCCTGACCAACGCCGCGCTCGGCAGGACCGCGACGGCCAGCAGCCACGAGCGGGGCGCGTACAACTCCCCGCCCGCCAACGCCGTCGACGGCAACCCCGCCACGAGGTGGGCGAGCGACTGGAGCGACGACCAGTGGCTCCAGGTCGACCTGGGCTCGGTGCAGCGGGTCGGTCGCGCGTTCCTGCGGTGGGAGGCGTCGTTCGGGAAGGCGTACCGGATCGAGGTGTCGACCGACGGCACCCGGTGGCGGCAGGTCTTCGCCACCGGCGAGGGCAACGGCGCCACGGACAACGTGACGTTCGCCCCGACCGACGCGCGGTTCGTACGAATGACGGGTACCCAACGCGGCACGAATTACGGATACTCGCTCTACGAGCTCGAGGTCTACCCGCAGTAGACCACTTCCGAGGAAGACCCCGGTCCACCCCCAGGGACCGGGGTCTTCCGCTTTTCGCAGGTCAGCGCGGCACGAAGAGGTAGTTGCGCACCTCGGGCACGATCCGGGTCACCGTCCGCCACCCGCCCTGGTTCCAGATCCTCATGTCGTAGTCGCGCTCGGCGAGCCACGACACCACGTCCTGCGCCGAGTAGCCGAACCGCGAGACGTGCCGCTCCTCGACCTCCAGGAGGAACTTCGGCCGGAGCGTCTCGATCACCCAGGCCCCGCCCTCCAGCACCCGCAGCTCCGCCCCCTCGACGTCGGCCTTCACGAAGTTCAGCCGCCCGATGCCCTGCTCCGCGACGAACGCGTCCAACGTCTGCGTCCGCACCACGACCTCCAGGTGCTCGTCGAACTCGACGTTCGACCCGAGCCCGTTGGCCCCCGCCGTGAGGAACGACCGCCCGGTCACCGGCACCCCGTGCCGAACCGGGACGCTCATCACCTCGCGCCCCTCGACGGCCCCCAGCGCGACCGAGTGCCGCACCACGTTCCGCCCCTCCCGCGGACGCAGCACGTAGGACAGCGCCGGGTGCGCGAACACCAGCGGCTCGACGCTGTGAACCGTCCCCTGTGGACCGACCAGCTGCGACAACGTCACCGTGTACAGACCGAGCGCGGCGCCCACGTCCAGACACACATCACCGACCCCGACCACCTCGCGCAAACCCACCAGCTCGGGCTCGACGAACGGCGTCACCTTGGCCAGGACACGAAGACCGGCAGCGACAGCGGCCCCGCGCACATCAGTAAGTTTCTGCGTCACCCACCCAAGGGTAGGCAACCCGCCACCACGACCGGGCCCCCCACCACAGTTGATCAACAGCCGGCCGCTAAACTGGCTCAAGCACCAGCCCCGCCCTCGTAGCTCAGGGGATAGAGCATCGGTTTCCTAAACCGTGTGTCGCAGGTTCGAATCCTGCCGGGGGCACTCACCTTTCGCCGGGTGAATCAGGCCCTGAGCAGCGGCAACGCGCTCGGGGCTTGATCTTTTAGCGGGTGAGCCGTATGCCACTGTCAGCCGGAATTTGCCTCGGTTTGCCGCCGTCTACGGACTCACCACGGACTGGATCTTGGCTGTTGATCAACGCCAAAGGCCCCCAGGCGAATGCCCAGGGGCCTTCGTTCCGGCGGTCGATCACTGGTCGAAGAGTCCTTCAATCGTGTTGTTGACCGTCTCCCGCTGCCCGTCGATGCACTTCGCGTAGACCTTCAGCAGGACGTCCACCGAGTGCCCGGCCCGCTCAGCCACCTCGGTTGCGGGTACACCACCGTTCAACCAGAGCGAGACCGCAGCGTGCCTCAGGTCGTACGGCCGCCCAGCCAACGGCGAGGAGGCTTGAGAGGGCACGAGCGCGTACTGACGGGCGTCGTCCCAGACCCGGTAGTACGTCGAGGACGACACCACCCCACCGTTCGGGGACCGGAACAGCCGCCCGTCCGGACCGACCCCGTACCGGTCGAGGTGATCGCGCAGGATGCGGACCAGCACGGGCGGAATCGGCACAATTCGGACTTCCTTGCGCGCCCGATGCTTCAGCCCTCGCCGATCGTGCACCTCCCCCGAGTCCGTCCACCGCTTCCCCGCCGCCGGTCGTGACTCCCCCAGCGCCAGAGCACCCCAACCGCTTTCAGGCAGCGTGCAATCGTCCTCACGCAGCCCCAGGCCCTCAGCCGGACGAGCCGCCGCGTAGTAGCCGACCGCGAAGAACGCCGCCAGGTGAGCGCCCCGGTCCTTGTTCCGCTTGCCGACGTACGTGACGGCCGTCAGCAACTCCCCGACCTGCTTCGGGTTGGCCACCACGCGCGGGTCCACCTGGTCCACGACCTTGGACACCTTCCGCTTGATCCGGCTCAGCGGGTTGTCGGGGATCAGCTCCCGCTCGACGGCGTAGGACAGCAGGTTGAACAGGACCGCCCGCTTGCGTTGGTACACCGATGCAGCCGCCGCCTTGCCGTCCAGCTTCGCCGCCAGGGCGTCCAGCACAGCCCGCACGGCCACCGCGTCCGTCAGGTCGTACAGCGACCGAGAGTTCCGCCTCAGCCAGTCGATCACCTCAAGATCGACATCGGAGACCTCGCCATCCCGAGTCGTCGGAGGCAGCAGGGTCCGGGACAGCACACCCCGAAGCTCCACCACCTCCGGCCGCCCAACCCCGTCCTTGACGAACGCAGCCGCAGCAGTGGCCAGAGCTTCCACCGTGCTTCCCCGCGTAGTCGCCGCAGCGTCATTCCACTTGAGATCCATATAGGACTGTGCGAACTCCAGGAATGACAACGAGTTCCGCCGCCGATGCTCCCCAACAGGCAAGCCACTCTCAACGTCGAACGGCTCACCGTGACGCGCCGCCTGCGTCAGCTCGGACAGCCTGCTGGTAGCCAGCGCCTTCGTGGCGTACCACTCCGAGTGCTCGACCCCGTCCGTCAGCCACCGCACCGGGTATGGCCGCTTACGCCCCTCACGCCGCTTGATCTCCCAGAACTTGACCTTGAACGTGGTGGTCATGCCGCCGCCCCGTAGAGACCGTCAAGCCAGCTAACGAAGTCCACCCGCTTGCACCGCAGCTCACCGTTGGGCAGCGAGAAGCAACGCGGCCCCTTACCGGTCTGCCGCCACTTGTAGAACGTGTCCCGCGAGACCCCGCCCAGGGCTTCCAGGATCTCCGGAACGGACATCAACTCTGCGATCTGTCGAACCTTGCCGGACATGGTTCCCCCCTCGTTTACGCAGCGTGCGGAGTTGCCGAACGATCTGGCGGACCAGCGGACGCGAGTAATGCCGCCGTGTACTCGGCCTTCCACCGAATGCGCTCCGACACAGCCCTCAGCAACATGTGCTGTCTCGGCGGGACGTTCGGATCACCGGGCTGGACGTTGTTCCACACGACCCGTGTGGGCTGGTCGTCCTGCGTGATCCCGACGTCCGCGAGCAGTTGCCGAACGAACGTCTTCCGGTCGTGCTTGTGGTCAGCGAGCGACTTCCCAGACCACTTCCGGGAGACCAGGACGCGCCTCCCCGCGACGCCGAGTGTCGTCCGCTTGTGGGCCTTTCCCTTGCACAGCCCCGGATTCATCGACAGCCGAGCACTCCGAGGCTGAACGCCGTAGAGCAGCCACACCGCGCACTGCGGGGAACACGGCGTCACGGCCAACTCGTCACAGAGCCGTTCGGTATGCCGTTCCTGTCGAGCCGTCCCCGCCTCATGGCACTCGTTGATGCTCTTGGTCAGGTACTTCGTGAGGTACCCGATGTGCCGCCCAGCCTCCGGAGTGCCGCCAAGGATGCCCTTGGAGTGCACTTGGACCCCGAAGCGCGCGAGGTGAGCGGGCTCCTCGACCTGGTCTAGGGCTTCCTCCCAGGTAGGCAAGGGTGTGCGCGTCTGCGGATCAACGAAGCCCTTCGCCCGCACGTCCCAGACCGGAAGGTGTTCGCCGCTGTATT
>NZ_DBNGPQ010000157.1:0-72619 GCF_057122925.1 Umezawaea sp.
TCGCCATCGGCGCGACCCTCTCAGGACCGCCCGTCCGACCAGGCGCGCCACAACGCCGCGTAGCGGCCGCCCGCGGTCAGGAGCTCGGCGTGGGTGCCGGTCTCGACGACGCGGCCGCCGTCCATGACCACGATCCGGTCCGCCGACGCGGCCTGGGTGAGGCGGTGGGCGACGACGAGGGTCGTACGGCCGGCCGACGCCTGGTCGATGGCGCGTTCGAGCACGCGCGCGCCGGCGCTGCCCGCCTCGGCGGTCGCCTCGTCGAGCACGGCGACCTCGGGGTCGGCCAGCACCAGGCGGGCCAGGGCGAGCTGCTGGCGCTGGGCGGGGGTGAGGCGGTGGCCGCCCTCGCCGACGACGGTGGCCAGGCCGTCGGGCAGCGCCCGCGCCCACGCGAGCGCGCCGACGCGGTCCAGCGCGGCGTCCACCTCGGCGTCGGTGGCGGTGGGCTTGGCCAGGCGCAGGTCGTCGCTGAGGGGACCGGAGAAGACGTGGACCTCCTGCGTGATGAGCGCGATGGCCCGCCGGGTCGTGGCCGGACCGAGGTCGACGATGTCGGTGCCGCCGAACGTGATCGTGCCGCGCGTCGGCTGGTGCACGCCCGCGATCAGCTTGGCCAGGGTGGTCTTGCCCGCGCCGCTCGCGCCGACGAGCGCGACCCGTTCACCGGGCGCCACGTCGACCGAGACGTCCACCAGCACCTCGTGGCCGGTCTCGTAGGCGTGGCTGACGGAGGAGACCTTGACGGTCGTGTCGGTCAGCGCCTCGCCGGTGTCGTCCGGCGCCACCTCGGGCCGGTCGGCCACGCCGACGAGCCGCGACAGGCTGGCGGCGGCGGACTGGGCGTCGTCGGCGAGCGACAGGGCCGCGTTGATGGGGTTGAACAGGCTGTGGAAGTACAGCGCGGCGGCCGTGGCGGTGCCGATGGTCGCGGAGCCGTTGCCCACCAGGAAGAAACCGGTGACCAGCAGCGCCGACAGGCCGACGTACTCGGCCAGGTTGAGCCTGCTGAAGAACCCGCCCAGCAGCCTGATGCACCGCATGGTCATCCCGACCGCGTGGCTCGACCGCTCGGTCACCCGCCGCACGTGGTCGTCGGCCAACCCGAAGGCGCGCACGGTCGACGAGCCGCCGATGGTCTCCAGGAGCTGTTGCTGCTGCTCGCCGATCGCGATCCGCTCGGCGCCGTACATGGTCCTGGCGCCGCGGCCGTACCAGCGCAGCGTGAGGACCTGCACGGGCGCGGCGACGAGCACCGCCAGCGCGAACCGCCAGTCCAGCACGGCCAGCGCGCCCAGCGTCAGCACGATCGTCAGCGCCGACCGCGCCATCAGCGGCAGCGCCTGCCGCACGGCCTCGGCGATCTTCGTGACGTCACCGGTCACCCGCGCCGTCAGGTCGCCCGACCCGGCCCGCTCGACCTGCTCCAGCGGCAGGTTCAGCGCGCGGTCGATGAACCGCTCGCGCAACTGGGCCAGCATCCCCTCCCCGAGGCGGGAGATCAGCGCCGCGCCGACCGCGGTCGCGACGCCCTGGGCGACGGCGACCAGCGCCAGCAGCACGACGGGCGCGGTGATCGCGGTCGACGGCTGCCGGGTGGCGACCAGGTCGACGATGTCGCCCAGCAGCGGCGCGGTGGCCAGGCCCACGCCTGTGCCCGCGAGCAGCACGGTGATCGTGGCGGCGGCGAGCAGGCGGCGTTCGCGCAGCAGGGCCCGCACGGCGGCCCACGTCCGCGCGGCGCTCGCGGTGGGCAGGAGTTCGCGGTCGTCCATGCGGGGTGCCGCCTCGGTCTCGGGTCCGGTGGGAGGGGTCACGACAGCACCGCGGCGCGGTAGTCGGCGTGCGCCACGAGGGACGCGTGCGTGCCCTCGGCGGTCAGCTCGCCGCCGGTCAGCACGACGACCCGGTCCGCGACGGCGAGCAGCGCCGGGCTGGTCGTCACGACGATGGTGGTGCGGCCGAGCCGCACCTCGCGGATCCCCCGCGCCAGCGCCATCTCCGTGACCGCGTCGATCGCGGTCGTCGGGTCGTGCACCACCAGCACCGGGGGAGCGGCGGCCAGCGCGCGGGCCAGGGCGACCCGCTGGCGCTGCCCGCCGGACAGCGACCTGCCGCGCTCGGCCACGACCGTGTCCGCGCCCTGCGGCAGCGCCTCGACGACGTCGTCCACGGCCGCGGCGGTCATCGCCAGCTCGACGTCGGCCTGCCGGGCCGTCACGGCGCGGATGTTGTCCACCACGCTGTCGGAGAACAGGTCCGCCTCGTGGGCGGCCACGAGGATCGCCGCCCTCGCGTTCGCCGGGTCCACCGTGGACAGCGGGACGCCGTCCAGCTCCACCGACCCCGACACCGGGTCGACCTCGCGGCCCAGGCAGTGCAGCAGCGCCGTGGCGTCGGCCGGGTCGGCCGCCACGACGCCGACCAGCTCACCCGGCGCGATGTCCAGGTCGACACCGCGCAGCGTGCCGTGCGTGAGGCCGCGCAGCCGGACGCCGCCCGCGACCGGCGTGGCCACGTCGGCGGACCCGGCCCCCAGGGCGGAGGGCGCGGACAGCACCGAGGCGATCCGGTCGGCCGAGGCCCGACCCATCGCCAGCGCGCCGTTGACCCACGAGATGACGTTCAGCGGCCACAGCAGGAACTGGGCGAGGCCGACGGCGGCGACCAGCTCGCCGACCGTGATGGAGCCGTTGGCGGCGAGCGTGCCGCCGACCAGCGCGATCAGCGCCAGCAGCAGCCCGGTGACCGCGAGCATCGAGCCGTCCAGCCACGCCTGCGCGGTGGCCGAGCGGATCGCCGCGCTCTTCGAGCCCTGGCTGGTGCCGCGGTAGCGGTCGACGGCGGCGCGCTCGGCGCCGATGCCCTTGAGCGCCCGCAGGCCCGCGACCAGGTCGGCAGCGATGCCGGACGCGTTCGCGGCCCGTTCCTGCTCGGCTTCGCTGCGCCGCTCCAGGGGCTTGCCGAGCAGGTGCGCGAGACCCAGGAGCACGGGCGTGGCGATCAGCACGACCAGGCCCAGGACCAGGGAGACCCGCAGCAGCGCGACCGCGCCGACCAGCAGGCCGGTGCCCGCCGCGACGGCCGTGGGCAGCGCGCGGTTCACGTGGCCGACCCGCAGCGCGTCGCTGGTCGCGATGGTGACCAGCCCGCCCGCGAGCCTCCCGGTCTCGGCGCCGCCGCGGTGGTCGAGCACCCGCTCGGTCACCCGCAGGCGCAGTGCGTGCGCGGCCTGCTCGGAGGCGAGTTCCCCGGCGTGCAGGCTGACGCGGAAGCTGAACGACAGCACCGCGAACACCACACCGAGCGCCACCAGCCACCACACCAGCTCGGCGGTGGCGCCGGTCGACACCGCGCGGTCGATCACCACGCCGATGATCACCGGCACGAGCGCCTCACCCGCCTGGTGGCCCGCTCCGGCCACCGACGCCGCGGTGACGTTGCGCCACTGGCCCTTGATCGCGGACTTCAGGACGTCGCGACCCGTAGGTTCTCCGGCGCGCACTACCCCACCTCATGCATTCGGACGGCCGAACGGGACGGTAGGTAAGGCTACGCTAATCTGGCGGGTGGCCAGGAGGTCGGCCTCGACACAGGGGAGGTGCGGTGGGCACCGCGGAGCAGGTCCGGCCACGAGGTGGCACCAGCCACGTGGCTCGCGCGGCGGGACTGCTCGTCGCCGTCGGCGTGCTGGTGTTCGTCTTCGTCCTGAGCCTGTGGGTCGGCACGCGCGACATCCCGTTCGCCGAGACCTGGCAGGTGCTGCTGCACGACGACGGCTCCGACGAGGCCGTCATCATCCACGACCTGCGCGTCCCCCGCGGACTGATGGGGCTGCTCGTCGGCGGGGCCCTCGGCCTGGCGGGCGCGCTGATGCAGGCGCTGACCCGCAACCCGCTCGCCGACCCCGGCCTGCTCGGCGTCGAGATGGGCGCGTCGGCCGCCGTCGTGGTCGCCATCGCGTTCACCGGCGTCACGAGCGTCACCGGCTACATCTGGTTCGCCTTCGCGGGTGCCGCCGCGGCCTCGGTCGTCGTCTACGTGCTCGGCTCGTCCGGCCGCTCCGCCGCGACGCCGGAACGGCTCGTGCTGGCGGGCGCGGCGATCACCGCCGTCCTGGTGGCGTTCGTCTCCGCCGTGCTGGTGCTCGACGCCGAGGCGTTCAACTCCTTCCGCTTCTGGAACGTCGGCGCGCTGGCGGGCCGCAAGATGGACGCCGTCACGCAGGTCGCCCCGTTCATCCTGGTCGGCGTCGGGCTCGCGCTCGGCCTCGCCAGGTCCCTCAACGTGCTGGCGCTCGGCGACCACACCGGCAAGGCGCTGGGCGCGAACCTCGGCCGCACCCGCGCGCTCGGCGCGCTCGCGGTCACCCTGCTGTGCGGCGCGGCCACGGCCGCCGCGGGCCCCATCGCGTTCATCGGGCTCACCATCCCGCACGTGGCCAGGATGATCGCCGGGTCCGACCAGCGGTGGGTGCTGCCGTACTCGATCGTGCTGGCGCCCATCCTGCTGATCGGCGCGGACGTCGTCGGCCGCGTCGTCATCGCGCCCGCCGAACTCCAGGTGGGCATCGTCACCGCGTTCCTCGGCGCCCCGGTGTTCATCGCCCTGTGCCGTCGCCGCAAGCTGGCCCACCTGTGAGCGCGCCCGTGAAGGTGCGCGGCAGGGTCGTCCGGACCAGGCACGTCTCGTTCCGGTTCGCCGACCGCACCGTCCTGGTGAGCCTCGCCCTGCTCCTCGCCGTCATCGGCGTCGGACTGGTGACGCTCACCAGCGGCGACTTCGAGCTGACCGTCGCGGAGGTGGCGAACTCCCTGATCGGCCGGGGCGACGGCGCGTCGGACTTCATCGTCCTCACGCTGCGGCTGCCCCGGCTGCTGACCGGGATCCTGGTCGGGATCGCGCTCGCGGTCAGCGGCGGGATCCTGCAAGGCCTGTCCGGCAACCCCCTCGCGAGCCCGGACATCCTCGGGTTCGTCCAGGGGTCGGCGACCGGCGCGATCCTGGTGATCGTCCTGGTCGACGGCGGCATGGCCGAGGTCGGCGCGGGCGCGCTGGTCGGCGGCGTGGCCACGTCGGTCGTCGTCTACCTGCTGGCGTTCAAGCAGGGCGTCCAGGGCTTCCGGCTGATCCTCATCGGCATCGGGGTCAGCTTCATCATGCTGTCGCTCAACCAGTACCTGATCACCCGCGCGTCGCTGTCGGACGCCATCGCCGCCCAGGCGTGGCAGGTCGGCGGGCTCAACGGCCGCGGCTGGGACCACGTGCGGGTGGTCGGCTCCGCCGTCGCCGTGCTGCTGCCGCTCGCCCTGTACTTCGGGCGGCGGCTGGCGCTGCTGGAGATGGGCGACGCCACCGCGCGCGGCCTGGGCGTCGACGCCGAGCGCACCCGGTTCGCGCTGATCGCGATCAGCGTCGGGCTGGCCGCCGTGGCGACCGCCGCCGCCGGGCCCGTGTCGTTCCTCGCGCTGGCCGCGCCGCAGCTCGCCCGCAGGCTCACCGGGTCCGCGGGCGCCGGGCTCGTCCCGGCGGCGCTCATGGGCGCGCTGCTGCTCGTCGCGGGCGACCTCGCGGTGCAGCGCCTCTTCTCCCCCGCCCAGCTCCCGGTCGGCATCGCGACCGGAGCCATCGGCGGGCTCTACCTGATCTGGCTGCTGGCGCACGAATGGCGAAGGGGGATCGCACGATGACGCGACTGCGTGCGGAGGGCCTGACGCTCGCCTACGACGAGCGCACGGTCGCCGAGGGGCTCGGCGTCGTCATCCCCGACGGGTCGTTCACGGTCATCGTCGGCCCGAACGCGTGCGGCAAGTCGACGCTGCTGAAGGCGTTGGCGCGGATGCTGAAGCCGACCTCGGGCGCGGTGTACCTCGACGGCGAGGTCATCACGACCTACCGGTCCAAGGAGGTCGCGCGCAGGCTCGGCCTGCTGCCGCAGACGTCCATCGCGCCCGGCGGCATCACCGTCGGCGAACTGGTCGCGCGTGGCCGGTACCCGCACCAGCGGCTGCTCAAGCAGTGGTCGGTGCGGGACGAGGAGGTGGTCACCGAGGCGATGCGGCTGACCAACGTGCTCGACCTGGCCGGCCGGATGCTCGACGAGCTGTCCGGCGGCCAGCGGCAGCGGGTGTGGCTCGCGATGGTGCTGGCGCAGGAGACCGCGATCCTGCTGCTGGACGAGCCGACGACGTTCCTCGACATCGCGCACCAGATCGAGGTGCTCGACCTGTGCGCCGACCTGCACGAGGAGAACGGCCACACGCTCGTGGCGGTGCTGCACGACCTCAACCAGGCGTGCCGCTACGCGACCCACCTGATCGCCATGAAGCCGGGCGAGGGGATCGTGGCGCAGGGCGACCCGTCCGAGATCGTCACGGCCGACCTGGTGGAGGACGTGTTCGGCCTGCCGTGCCGGGTCGTGCCCGACCCGGAGACCGGGACACCGCTGATCGTGCCGCTCAAGCGCCAGCGCGTACCGGTGGCCGAATCCCTGACCGCCCTGTGACGGGCACCGCCCCACGACCGCGCTGACCTGCCCCCGCCACCGCCGGGCGCGGCGTTCTCACGATGCCCGTGCTCGCTTGACAAAGGGGAGAGAATAGAAAGTCGGCTCATTTTTGAAATCCGTCGACTTATGCATTCATTGTAGCACGGAAGGATCGGGCGGCACATGGAGGAATTGCTCGCGGAACGCGAACGCGTCGCATTCCTGTACGAGAAGCTGGACGCGCAGAGGGCCGTCGCCCTGCGTGCGCTGGAGGAGGCGCTCTCCGACACGACCGCCCAGCGCTGGGGGCGCGAGGTCGCCGTGCGGACGCTGTCCGACCAGCTCAGCAGGCTGCGCATCGCCGACGACGGGCTGTGCTTCGGTCGGACCGACCACGCCGACGGCGGTCGCACCTACATCGGCCGGATCGGGTTGTTCGACGAGGGCGACGAGTACGAGCCGCTGCTCACCGACTGGCGCGCTCCCGCCGCACGGCCGTTCTACGTGGCCACGGCCGCCGCGCCGGAAGGCCTGACCAGGAGGCGGCACTTCCACACGCGCGGTCGGCGGCTGCACGACTTCCACGACGACGAGCTGGCACTGGACGGCGTCGCGCTGAACGCCGCGCTGGACGCGCCGCGCGCGGAGGTCATGCGCGACATCGTCGCGACGATCCAGGCCGAGCAGGACGAGATCATCCGGCTCGACCACCCCGGCGTGCTGGTGGTCGAGGGCGGCCCCGGCACCGGGAAGACCGCCGTCGCGCTGCACCGCGTCGCGTACCTGCTCTACACCCAGCGCGACCGGCTCGCCAAGCGCGGCGTGCTGATCGTCGGCCCCAACTCGGGGTTCCTGAGCTACATCGGCAACGTCCTGCCGTCGCTCGGCGAGACCGACGTGGTGTTCGCCTCGCCCGGCGACCTGATGCCGAAGCTGCGGACCGTGCGCGAGGACGTGCCCGAGATCCAGCGGATCAAGGGCAGCTTGGACGTCCTGGAGGTGCTGGCCGCGGCCGTGGCGCAGCGGCAGGAGCTGCCGGACGAGCCGATCCCGATCGAGCTGGAGCACGCCGTCGTCGACCTGGACGCGGAGCTGACGGCCAAGGCGCGCGCGACGGCCCGCGCGGCGGGGATGCTGCACAACCACACCAGGGCGGTGTTCCACGAGGCGCTGGTGGACGTCCTGCTGGAGGTGGCGCTGGCCGCCATCGACGAGCCGTGGGACGCCGTCCGGCGCGACGTGCGGCGGGAGCTGTTCGCCCACCGCGACCTGCGCGCCGCGGTCGACGTGCTGTGGCCCGCGCTCACCCCGCGCCGCCTGCTGGCCGAGTTCTACGAGTCGGCCGAGCGCTGCGCGGAGCTGGGCGTGCCGGAGCTGCACCGCGAGATCGGCAGGGCGTGGACGGTGTCGGACGTGCCGCTGCTGGACGAGGCCGCCGAGCTGCTGGGTGAGAAGCCGTTGCAGCCCAAGGAGGAGAAGGCCGAGGAGGAGTACGCCAAGGGCGTGCTGGAGATCCTGGACACCGACCCGACGATGGACCCGGACCTGCTGCGCGCGGTCGACCTCATCGACGCCGAGCACCTGGCGCGGCGGCACACCGAGCGCGACCACCGCTACCTCGCCGAGCGCGCCGCGGCCGATCGCGAGTGGACCTACGGGCACGTCGTCGTCGACGAGGCGCAGGAACTGTCCGAAATGGACTGGCGCCTGCTGTTCCGGCGCTGCCCCAGCAAGTCCTTCACGATCGTCGGCGACCTGTCGCAGCGGCAGTCCGCCGCGGGCGCGCGGAGCTGGTCGGAGGCGCTGGACCGGTACGCCGCCGACCGCTGGGTCTACCGCGGGCTGGCGGTCAACTACCGCACGCCCGCCGAGATCATGGACGTCGCCACGGCCGCGCTGGCCGAGGTCGACCCGAGCGCGATCCCGCCGAAGTCCGTGCGGCACAACGGCATCGCGCCCTGGGCCGAACTCGTCGACGACCTGCCCGCCGCGGTGGCCCGCGCTCTCGCCGAGCCGCACGAGGGCACGGTCACCGTGATCGCGCCGGAGGACGTCGAGCTGGACGGCCCGGTGATCACGCCGCGCGAGGCGAAGGGGCTGGAGTTCGACACGGTCCTGGTGGTGGAGCCGCACCGGATGACACCGGGGGAGCGGTACGTGGCGCTCACGCGCGCGACGCAGCGGCTCGGCGTGCTGCACACCGAGCCGCTGCCGGAACCGCTGCGCGGTCTCGCGCGGCGGTGAGCGGTGCCCGACGGCCGCCGCGCCCGCGGGCGCGGCGGACCGCCGAGGGTCTCACGGGCGCGGCGACCGAGCCGCGCCCGTGAGACCCGGCTAGAAGACCGGGCCTTCCGGGGCGTCGCGCAACCGCGGCGCCCCGGAGGGGTCGAGGTCGACGCGCAGCCGGTGCTCACCGGGTTCGATCCGCGTGCTCCGCGCCTCGTTCCGCACGCGGACCTCCAGCGTCCCGGCCACGTCGTCGGGCAGGCGCACGACGCCGGCCAGTCCGACCGAGTAGTTCGTCGTGACCCCGTCGCTCCGCCACACCTCCGCTCCGTCCAGGAGCACGACGACGGCGTCGTCGCTGAACCCGGTGCCGAGCTCGACCTCGACCTGCCCGGTCACCCCAACGACCTCAGCACCGACGCGGGCTCGTTCTTGGACTCGGCGAGCTGCCTCGCGTCGTCGCGCAGAGCCCGAGCCCGGCCGTCGTCGCCCTCGGCCAGGTAGGCGTCGGACAGGTACGCCAGGGCCTGGTAGACCGTGAGGTCGTCCACGCCCTCGTCGCCGCGCGAGGCGTCGACGACCTGCCGCAGCAGGTTCTCGCCCCGTGCGACGTCGCGGTCCCGCACGCGCACCTCGCCGTTGTCGAGCACCTCGGTGTACGGCCTCGACGCGTTGATGCCCATCGCCAGCTTGGTGTAGAGCGCGGCCGGGTGGTCGGGGTGGTCGGACGACACGACCTCCAGCGCCCGCCTGCCTTCCTCCAGGTGCGGCGAGTCGGAGCCGAGCAGCGTCATCACCATGCCCGCCTGGTCGGTGAGCAGCAGGTCGGCGACCTGCTCGGACTGCTCGGTGCGCGGGGCGGCGATCCGCACCGACGTCGCGTTCGACACGATCAGCGAACCGTCGGGCGCCACGTAGGAGGCGCGGATCCGGTAGGTGCCGGGGTCCTCGAAGACCTGCCCCACCGCGGCGTCGTAGCCGATGTACGCGCTGATCGGCTGCACCTCGCCGTGCGCGGCCACCACGAGGTCGGGCAGCGCGCAGTGGCTGACGGGCGGCTGGTGCACGACCACGTCGCCGCGCGGCCTGCTGATCGCCACCTGCACGAAGCGGTACTTCGGGTGCAGCTGCTGGCGCTCGTGCACGAGCTGCCTGCGCTCGACGACGAGCTTGATCTCCAGCACCACCGGCGTGCCGAGCACCGGCCGGTCCGGGGTGACCGCGATCCGCAGCTCCAGCCCGCTGGTGTCCACGACCGGGTCGGCGAAGCCGTTGTCGACCTCCAGCGCCGCGCCCGTGCCGAACGGGTTGCCGCCCATGATCACGTTGTTGCGGAAGCCGTGCCGCACGTGCGCGAGTTCGAGGTCGTCGAACTGGAACGGGAACGCGCCCCAGAACGCCGCGGAACCGCCGGGGGCTCCGCCGCCGGGGGCGTAGTTCTGCGGGTAGTTCATCCACGACAGGCTGCCGGGCCGGTTCGGCAGCGGCGGCGTCATGAACGTCTTGTGGAAGGAGTGGAACAGGTTGAAGCAGTGGCCCAGCTCGTGGGTGTGCACGTACAGCTGCTCGCGCAGGTTCGCGGCCGTGCCCGCCGAGATGGCCTGGTAGAAGCTGGCGCACCCCTGGCGCTGGAGTCCCTGCTGGTCGAACATGATGCCGCGAAGCCCGACACCGAGCTCGTGCCGCATGGCGTGCAGCAGCCACACCTTGAACTGGGACTGCTCCTGGTAGCGCGAGAAGTGGGTGACCATCGCGTTGTGCAGGCTCGCGTTCGTCCAGATGTGGCTGCTCGACGTGGCGATCGCGTTCGTCGCGCCGGTGTCGACCATCTGCACGCCCGCCTCGGCGTACGCGCCCGCGACGCTCAGCGTGCGCGCGGGCCCGCCGCTGGGCAGCGAACCCGTGTTGTACGAGGTGAAGGCGGTGACGCCCGCCTCGCAGTCCTGCTCCAGCTCGACGGTCCGGAAGGCGCCGGACTCCCACGCGCACACGTAGGTTGCGCCCGCCGTCCCGGTCGGGGTCGACCAGCGGATGGTCGCGGCGGGCGCGGGCTGGAAGATGGTGACGCGCGGGATGGTCACCCTCGCGACGGTGTAGGTCGTGGTCCACGTGGTGCGGGCGGTGCCGACGACGGTCACCAGGGTCGGGGTCGACGTGATCGTCACGGCGTCGACCGTCCACGAGCCGAAGTACGTCGTCGTGGCACCGGAAACGCTGTAGTAGTCGCCGCTCAGCTTGCGCAGCGGGCGCCTGCCGTCGATGTCGACGCGCATCTCCAGCTGGAACCCGAGGGCGGGGGAGCGGTACCGGCCGCTGGCCGCCCTGGTGGGCAGGACGATCGGCGTGGGGGCGGCCTCGGGTTCGAGGGTCCGGGATTCGATGCGCTGCAGCACCTCGTCGGCGGTGAGGTGCGGTTCGGGAGGTCGTTCGTCCAGTCCGGCGGCCGATGACGGGGCACTCGGGTCCGCCGTCACCACCGGGGACTGGTGGTGTTCCCTGACCGCTTCGTCGGCGCCCACCTGGAGGTCGTACGGGAGTTCCTGGCCCGCGTACGCGGCGTTCGGTTCCATCACGGTCATCTGCGTCAGCTCCTCGGGACGGAGGTTCGGCGTCCCGGTACGAGGAGGTGACGCAGGGCAGAGACGAACCTCCTCGGCCGAGGGACGCTCCGCGCGCTATGTTCCTCCCGGAAAGCCTTGTGCCACAGAGTCTTTGGTCCTTCCGTCCGGTGGAGCAGCGCGGTGCAAACGGGGGAGGACCTCGGCTCCGAACAGGCGGATGGCGTCGAGGACCTCGCCGTGCGGCAGACCGCCGACGTCCACCATCACGAGGTGCGCGTCGAGGCCCAGCAGACCCGCCAGCTCGTTGAGCCGGTCGGCGACCTCGCCGGGGTCGCCGCACACGGCCGCGCCCTCCATCAGCGCGTCCACGTCCACGTCGCCGTCACCGCGCCACGGGTCGGCGAAGCGCGCGTAGCCGCCGAGGTAGGGCCGCCACCGGCGGCGGGCGTCCGCCGACGACGGCGCGACGAACACGTGGCTCGGCAGCGCGACGCGACCGTTGTCCCCCATGGCTTCCCGGTACCGCCGCACGACCGGCACGTGCGTGCCGGGGTCGCGCAGCGTGCTCGGCAGCATCAGCGGCATCCCGAGTTCGGCACCGAGGTCCGCCGACACCGCGGAGCCGCTGCCGATCCACACCGGGGGGTGCGGGCGCTGCAACGGCCTCGGCGTCGTCGTCACGCCCTGCAACGGCGGCCGGAACCGGCCCTCCCACGTGACGTCCGGCTCCGCGAGCAGCCGCAGCAGCAGCCGCAGGTTCTCGTCGAACCGGACGCGCAGCTCGTCGGACTGGATGCCGAACACCGCGTCCGTGCGCGGCGACACGCCCCGCGCGACGACCAGTTCCGCGCGGCCGAGCGACAGCACGTCCAGCGTCGCCAGCTCCTCGGCGACGAGCACCGGGTCGCGGTGCGCGAGCAGGGTCACGCCGGTCGACAGGCGCAGCGTCGTCGTGCGGGCGGCGATCGTGGCGAGCAGCAGCTCCGGCGCGGACACGATGTAGCGGGTGAAGTGGTGCTCGCCGATCGCGACACCGGTGAAGCCCGCGCCCTCCGCCACGACGGCCTGCTCCACGACGGCCTGGAGCCGGGAGGCCTCGCTGACGACGACCCCGGTCACCGGGTCGGGCAGGTGGTCGCCGAGGATCAGCAGGTAGACGTCCATCGTGCCATCCTGCCCCGCCGGACTACGGTGGGCGGACCGGCCAGTGGAGATGATCACCGTCACACCGTCGACCCGATCGCCGACGGGTCGCGTGTACAGCTCCGAGGTATCCGCGACGAGGTGGAGGTCAACCGATGGCGACCGTGGTGGACAACGTGCAACTGCACCGGTACGAGGTCGTGCACGACGGCGCGCTCGCCGGGTACGCCGAGTACCGGCGCTCCGAGGGCTCGATCATGTTCACGCACACCGTGATCGACGACGCGTTCGCGGGCAAGGGGCTCGCGTCCACGCTGGTCAAGCACGTGCTGAACGACGCCCGCGGCGCGGGGGTCGCCGTGCTGCCGCAGTGCCCGTTCGTGAAGGGCTACATCGCGAAGCACCCCGAGTACCTGGACCTGGTGCCCGAGGGGCGCAGGGCCCACTTCGGCCTCTGACCACGTGCTACCGTCCGGTAACCATGACTGACTGGACGGAGCCGGGTGTCTTCGAGGTGGCGCCGGGCGTGTTCCGGATCCCGCTGCCGCTGCCGAACGACGGCCTGCACACGGTGAACGTGTACGCGATCGACGACGGGGACGGCGTCGTGATGATCGACGCCGGGTGGGCGCTGGACGAGGCCACCGACCTGCTGGAGGTCTCGCTCGGCACCCTCGGGTACGACTTCGCCGACGTCCGCCGGTTCCTCGTCACCCACATGCACCGCGACCACTACACGATGGCCGTGGCGCTGCGGAGGCGGTTCGGCACGCACGTCGCGCTGGGGCTCGGCGAGCAGCCGTCCATCGAACGGGTGATCTCGGGCCGGGCCGGGGGGCAGGTGCGGAACCTGCGCCGCTGGGGCGCTCCCGACCTGGCCGAGCGGTGGGCCGCGCTGGCCGTGCCGATGGAGGTCAGGGCGTCCGCGGACTACGAGGCACCGGACGAGTGGCTGACCGGGGCGACCCCGGTCGAGCTGTCGAAGCGGGTGCTGGAGACCGTGCCGACGCCGGGCCACACGGCCGGGCACGTGGTGTTCGTCGACCGGGAGTCGTCGCTGCTGTTCGCGGGCGACCACGTCCTGCCGCACATCACCCCGTCGATCGGCTTCGAGCCCGCGCGCCCCGCGCTGCCGCTCGGCGACTACCTCGACTCGCTCCGCCTGGTGCGCGAGTACCCGGACCTGCGGCTGCTGCCCGCGCACGGCCCCGTGACCGGCAGCGTCCACGCCCGCGTGGACGAGCTGCTCCAGCACCACGCCGACCGGCTGGACGCCACGGTCGAGTCGGTCGCGGGCGGCACGGCCACCGCGCACGAGACCGCCCGCCGGCTCGGCTGGACCGGCAGGCAGCGGAGGTTCGACGAGCTGAACCTGTTCAACCAGGTGCTGGCGGTGGGCGAGACGGCGGCGCACCTCGACGTGCTGGTGCGCGACGGACGGCTCACCGCGTCCACTGTGGACGGAGTCGGGCACTACAGCGCTACGCTGGCCTGATGGTGACACGGGGCGACGCCCGCCGTGAGCAGATCCTGTACGCGGCGATGGTGGTCTTCGCCGACCACGGCTACCACCGGGCCTCGCTGGCCGGGATCGCCGAACAGGTGGGCATCAGCCAGACCGGGCTGCTGCACCACTTCCCGACCAAGCGGCACCTGCTGACGGCCGTGCTGGAGGCCCGCGACCGGCTGGACCGGGAGTGGCTGGCCGAACTCGACCCGGACGGCCGCACCGGGCCCCGGCTGCTGGTGAGCCTGCTCCGGCTGGTCGACCGCAACCGCAGGCTCGGCGGCCTGGTGCAGATCTACACCGCGCTGTCCGGGGAGAGCGTCACCGACGGCCACCCGGCGAGGGCCTGGTTCACCGACCGGTACGGGCGCGTCACGGCGTCCGTCGAGGCCGGTCTGCTCGCGGGCGCCGCGGCGATGCGCCCCGGCGTCGACTGCGCCCTGCTGGCCACCGAGGTCGTCGCGGTGATGGACGGCCTCCAGCTCCAGTGGCTGCTGCGGCCGGACGAGGTGGACATGGTGGCCGCGTTCCGCGACTACGCCACCCGGCTCGTCCGGTCGACCGCGCTCGACCCCGAGCCGGTGGTGGCCCTGCTGGCCTCGGCGGTACCGGTACCGCTGGCCGCCTGCTGCGGGTAACGTGCGGATAACGAACCGACCGCCCGCTCGGTAGGAGAACAAGTGAGCCCGATCGAGACCGCCCTGGCCGCGCTGGACCTGGAGACCAAGGTGAGCCTCCTGGCGGGCCAGGACGTGTGGTCGCTGCCCGCCGTGCCCGCCATCGGCCTCGGCTCGCTGGTCATGTCGGACGGGCCGATCGGCGTCCGCGGCACCGGCTGGGGTCCCGACGACCCGGCCGTCGTGCTCCCCAGCCCGACCGCGCTCGCCGCCACCTGGGACCCGGCCCTCGCCCGCCGCGTCGGCCGCCTGCTGGCCCAGGAGGCCCGGCGCAAGGGCGCGCACCTGCTGCTCGCGCCGACCGTGAACCTGCACCGCACCCCGCTGGGCGGCAGGCACTTCGAGTGCTACTCCGAGGACCCGCTGCTGACCGCGGAGATCGGCGTCGGCTACGTCCTCGGCGTGCAGGACGGCGGCGTCGGCGCGACCGTGAAGCACTTCGTGGCCAACGACTCCGAGACCGCCAGGTTCGTCCTCGACGCGGCCGTCGACGACCGCACCCTGCGCGAGGTGTACCTGGCGCCGTTCGAGGCGATCGTGCACCGCGCCGGCGTGTGGGCCGTCATGTGCGCCTACAACGGCGTCAACGGCCGCACCATGTCCGAGAACGACGCCCTCCAGAACGGTCTGCTCAAGGGGGAGTGGGGGTTCGACGGCGTCGTCGTGTCGGACTGGACCGCCGCGAAGACCACCGTCGGCACCGCGCTGGGCGGCCTCGACGTCGCCATGCCCGGCCCCGGCAACCCGTGGGGCGCCAAGCTGGTCGACGCGGTGCGCGCGGGTGAGGTCCCCGAGTCCGTCGTGGACGAGATGGTCCGCCGCGTCCTGCGCCTGGCGGGCCGCGTCGGGCTGCTGGAGGGCGTCGAGCCCGCCGTGCCGGTGCGGCCGGAGGCCGTGGTCGACGGCGACGCGCTGGCCAAGGAGGTCGCCGAGCGCTCGTTCGTGCTGCTGCGCAACGACGGCACCCTGCCCCTCGCCTCGCCGACGGTCGCGCTCATCGGCGTGGCCGCCGAGGAGGCCCGCATCCTCGGCGGCGGCAGCGTCACCGTGTTCCCGCCGCACGTCGTGTCCCCGCTGGACGGTCTGCGCGCACGGGGCGTCGAGCTGACCTACGAACCCGGCGTCGACCCGCGCACCAAGCTCCCGCCCGCCCGCGGTCCGGAGTGGACGGACCCGGAGACCGGCGAGGCGGGGTTCCGGATCGTCTTCCGCGACGCCTCGGGCGCGGAGCTGGGCAGGCTGCTGCTGGAGGCCGCCGTCACGGGCTGGACCGGCAAGATGCCGGACGGCGTCGACGGCGCGCTGCTCGACTCGGTCGAACTGAGCGCCTGGTTCCGCCCGCTGGTGTTCGGCGAGCACAGCTTCGGCGTCGGCGGTGTCGGCGAGTTCGTCCTGACCGTCGACGGCGAGGTCCTCCACGACGACAGGCAGGTCGCCTACGACGACGACCCGGCGGCGGGCATCCTGCTGCACCCGGAGACGCGCGTGGCGACCGTCGTCGAGGGCCCGGTCCTGGTGACGCTGAAGCACAAGACCTGGGTCCGCAAGGGCATCGGCGCGGTCGTCGGCATCACCCTCGGCCACGCCGAACCCGGTCCCACCGACGACGAGCTGATCCAGCGGGCCGTCGTGGCCGCGGCGGCGGCCCAGGTCGCCGTCGTGGTCGTCGCCACCACCGAGGAGGTCGAGTCCGAGGGCTTCGACCGCCGCTCCCTCGCGCTGCCCGGCAGGCAGGACGACATGGTCGCCGCCGTCGCCGCGGTCAACCCCCGCACCGTCGTGGTCGTCAACGCGGGCTCCCCGGTGGAGATGCCGTGGATCGACGAGGTGGCCGCCGTGCTGCTCACGTGGTTCCCCGGCCAGGAGGCGGGCGCCGCGCTGGCGGACGTCCTCTTCGGCCGCACCGAACCCGCGGGCCGCCTGCCCACGACCTGGCCAGCCCGCATGGACGACTGCCCCGTCCTCGACGTCGACCCCGTGGACGGCGTCCTGGCCTACCGGGAGGGCCTGTTCATCGGCTACCGGGCGTGGGAGGGCCGCCCCGTCGCGCCCGCGTTCTGGTTCGGCGCCGGGCTCGGCTACACGACGTGGGAGTACACGTCGGTGACCGTCACGCCGTCGGACGCCTTCGCCACCGTGACGGTCCTCCTGCGCAACACGGGGACGCGGTCCGGCCGGGAGGTCGTGCAGGTGTACCTGGTGCCGGACGCGCCCGCAGCCGACCGCCCGACCCGCTGGCTGGCGGGCTTCGCCTCCGTCGAGGCCGGGGCGGGGGAGACCGCGGAGGCCGTGGTCGAGCTGCCGAGGCGCGCCGTGGAGGCGTGGGAGGACGGGGCGTGGGTGACGATGACCGGCGGCTACACGGTCGAGGTCGGCCACGACTACGGAGACACCAGGCTGAGCGCGTCGCTGAAGGTGTGATCCGGTGCGCCCCGTGTTCGGCGCTCAGAGCAGGGTCCCACGCCCGCGGCCAACTCCAGCAGCACCTCGGTCGCCGAGTCGTAGCGCGGTTCGATGACCGCCCGCCGCTTGGGGGAGGACATCAGGGGCTCGACGGCGACGTGCCGCAGGGCTGGGAACGGGATCGTGGCGACGGCGACGTCGGCGGTGAACGTCTCGACCTCGCGGTTGGGCGTGCCCGAGTTCGCGTCGTCGTTCGCGGGACCGCTGCGCCACACCTCGCCGGTGAACGACCGGTGGCTCACCCACGTCGGCGTTGAAGAACAGCCTGCGCCGCAGACCGAGCTCGTCCGCCAGCGCCATCGGGAAGAAGTCCGGCAACCGCACGGCACCGGCTTCCGCGTACAGCCGCGCGCCGCGGAACGGCGGCCGCGGGCTCTCGGGTCCGCCCGCTTGAGCGTCGTCCCGGCCACCGGGGAGCGGTTCGGAACGTCGCCGGAGAACGCCAACCCCGTGTCAGAAAATGCGCGACTCGGAAAGAGTTGAGCCATTCGGACTGCGTGGGAGTGAGTGCATCGATCTAGATATCCGCAATTTTCGCGACATTTGTCAGGAAAGCGCCGATCGGGCGACGTCGACGGGACTGGATGGCGGCGCCCTGGTTGTTCGTGCGTGGTCAAGGCATGTCCGGTTGGCCGTTTTGCCTGCTGGCGATGCCGAGCGCGCCATTGATCAGGGCGATGGGAGGTATTGGACAACTCCGTCCTGCGTGCGTCCAGCGAGTTCTCGGGAGTAACGCGCCGACCGCAGTGGTCGACCTCACAGAAGCAAGCCTGATGCCGACCACCGCGCGACGCGACCGCGTTCCGCCGTCTTCGCCTGCCGTTTCGAACCGACCCGAAAGGAAGTCGAACCGTGTTTTCCCGGCGTCGTGTGGTTCCGGTGCCGTTCCTGGTGCAGGCCCGCGTCGGGGGCGCGCCACCCGTCTGGGCAGGGCCGCTCTCCGGCCAGGGCTTCGCGATCCAGGACCGCCCGAACCCGTTGCCCGCCGGTGGGTGAGCCGACGATCTTCGTCAACACCCGGACCGGCATCGACCTCACCGCTCCCCGGACGGCATCGCCGCCCGACGGCCGCACCGCTGAAGGAGAGGACAACACCGCCATGGGATCCAGAGCCGCGTTCCCCGACCACACCGACCAGGAATTCCTCGACAGCATCCTGGAGAGCGTCAACCAGTACCGCGCCAAGCACGGCGCGCCGCCCGTCCAGCTCGACCCGGAGTTGGTCGAGTACGCCAAGTCCCGCGCCGCGGCGGTCTCCACCGAGCCCTACCTCAACCACGGACACGCCGGCCTGCGCGACGGGCTGGGCGAGAACCTGTCCTGGCAGGCGTCCTCCGCGCCCACCGTGGGAGCGGCCACCGGCGCGACCGGCAGCTGGTACGGCGAGATCAAGGACTACGACTTCACCCTGCCCGCCCCCACCGACTCCTCCAAGACCGGCCACTTCACCCAGCTCGTCTGGAAGGGCAGCACCAAGGTCGGTGCCGGCCGCGTGTACGGCAAGGGCGGAGATTGGTACGAGACCTACATCGCCCTGGTCTTCTCCCCGCCCGGCAACATGGCGGGTGGCTACCAGACCAACGTCTCCCCGAGCCAGTAGGACGGACGAGGACGTCGAAGGCGACGGCACCAACCCCGGAGGCACCGCCACCCACCGCTGACCCGTCACCCCGACCGCGTGCCGCCGTGGCACGGCGGCACGCGACGTGATCGGGTGCAGCCAGGACGTGGTCGTGCTCAAGGCGGTCGTCGGAGCGTTCTTGATGTCGTTTCCGGTCAGCAGTGGCGGCTCGGTCCGGAGAAGGGCCCGCACCGTCACCGCTCGACCTCGTGACGACCACGTCCGCGCCGAGGCCAGGTGACGAGCAGGACCCGCACACGGCGGTGGACAGCGCTGGAACCCGCGAACGGAAGCGCGGGTCGTGACGAGTCGTGTGCGACAACTGCCGCTCGTGGTCGCATCAGGCCGCCGGTCGCGGCACTAGTCTCGCCGGAATGACCACCACACCGCCCGAGGACTGGTCCGGCTGGCGCGACCGGGTCGACCTCGGCACCTACGACGACCGCTGGACGCGCATGGCCGAGTCGGGCCAGGACCCGCACGGCGAGGTCGCGCTCGTCATGGCCTACGCGCCCTCGGCGGTGCTCGACGGCGGCTGCGGCACCGGCCGCGTCGGCGTCGAGCTGGACCGGCGCGGGGTGCGCGTGGTCGGTGTGGACGTGGACGCCGACATGGTCGCCGCCGCCCGCGCCAAGGCCCCCGGACTGCGCTGGGAGCACGTGGGCCTGGACGTGATGGACCTCGGCGAGCGGTTCGACGTGGTCGTGCTCGCGGGCAACGTGATCCCGTACGCGGCGGCCGACGTCCGCGCGGCCCTGGTCGCGTCCTGCGCCGCGCACCTCGAACCCCGCGGCAGGCTGGTCGCGGGGTTCAGCCTGCGTCCGACCTGGCCGTCACTGCCCGACTACGACGCGT
Source organism: Umezawaea sp. (assembly GCF_057122925.1). Classification (NCBI taxonomy): domain Bacteria; kingdom Bacillati; phylum Actinomycetota; class Actinomycetes; order Pseudonocardiales; family Pseudonocardiaceae; genus Umezawaea; species Umezawaea sp. The sequence continues at coordinate 19,541 of NZ_DBNGPQ010000157.1, forward strand.
GGTGCGCCGAGGCCGGGCTGGAACGGGAGGACCGCTGGTCCACGTGGGACCGCGAGCCGTACACCGGTGGTGACTACGCGGTCAGCGTCCACCGGCTGCGCTGAGGGGTCAGCGACGGGGGGCCGGTTGCGACGGCCGTCCCCGTCGCGACCGACCCGGAGGACGGAGGGTGTCGAACTTGCCGCGCGCGCTGGACCCCTTGTTCATGAAGGTCAACTACCCGACGCGGCGACGGGCCAAACCAGGGTCAACGAGGAAGCTTGACGACCGTGACGAAGAAGTCGTCGATCTGCCGCACGACCTCGATGAACCGGTCGAAGTCCACCGGCTTGGTCACGTAGGCGTTGGCGTGCAGGTTGTAGCTGCGGAGGATGTCCTCCTCGGCCTCCGACGTGGTCAGCACGACCACGGGGATGGACCGGAAGCGCTCGTCGGCCTTGACCTCGGCCAGCACCTCGCGGCCGTCCATGCGCGGCAGGTTCAGGTCGAGCAGGATCAGGCCCGGCCTGGGGGCGTTCGCGTGCTCGCCCTCGCGGCGCAGGAACTGGAGCGCCTCGACACCGTCGCGGACGATGTGCAGCGAGTTGCGGATCTTGTGGTGCTCGAAGGCTTCCTGCGTCATCAACGCGTCGCCGGGATCGTCCTCGACCAGCAGGACGTCGATCACGCTCAGTGAGTCACTCATGGGGGGTCTCGGATTCCTCGACGACGGGCAACGTGAACTTGAAGGTGGTGCCGGTGTCCTGGCTGGTGTCCAGCCAGATGGTGCCACCGTGGTACTCGATGATCTTGCGACACATGGCCAGGCCGATACCCGTACCCGGATATGCGTCCTTGTGGTGCAGCCGCTGGAAGATGACGAAGATCCGTTCGGCGTACTCCGTGTCGATCCCGATGCCGTTGTCGCGGCAGGTGAACGTCCAGAGGTCGTCCGTGCGCTCGACGGTGAGCGTCACGACCGGCGGTTCGTCGCCGCGGAACTTGAGGGCGTTGCCCACGAGGTTCTGGAAGACCCCGCCCAGCAGCGACGCCTCACCGCGCACAGTAGGCAGGTCCTCGGGGACGTCGATCACCGCCCCCGACTCCTGGATGGCGGGGGACAGCGTGCCGACCACCTGGTCCACCAGTTCCCCGACGTCGACCAGGGTGTGCTCGCGCGCCATGCGGCCGACCCGCGAGAACGCCAGCAGGTCGTTGATCAGCACCTGCATCCGCTTGGCGCCGTCGACGGCGAAGCCGATGTACTGGTCGGCGCGCTCGTCGAGCTGGCCGCCGTAGCGGCGCTCCAGCAACTGGCAGAAGCTCGCGACCTTGCGCAGCGGCTCCTGGAGGTCGTGCGAGGCCACGTAGGCGAACTGCTCCAGCTCGGCGTTGGACCGCTGCAACTCGGTGGACTGGGCGTCCAGCTGCTCGTGGGCCGTCCTGACCGAGTCCAGGTCCTGCACGATCCGGCGGCGCATCCCGTCGATGTCGTGGCCGAGCATCACGATCTCGCGCGGCCCGGTGACGTCGACCTCGCTCTGGAACTCACCGGAGGCCACGGTGCGGACCTGTTCGGCCAGGCCCGCCAGCGGCATGATCAGGATCCGGTACAGCACGACGGCCACGCCCGCGATGAGCACGACCATCAGCAGGCCGACGCCCATGGCGAGCCACAGGAGCGTGTCGGCCGCCCGGTCGAGCCGGGCCCGCGCGCCGTCGACCTCGACGGCCAGCCTGGACTCCAGGTCCTTGGCCGCGGTCCGGACACCGTCGAACAGCGTCTTGCCCTGCTCGGTGGACGCGGACTCCAGGCTGGGGCCCGTGGCGCGGATCTGGGCGACCACCGGCTCGGCGTAGGACGTGCGCCACGTCACCGCGAGCCCCTGGATCCGGTCCAGCTCGGCGGAGTACCGGGGGAACGCGTCACCGAGGCGGGAGCGGGCCGACCCGAAGGCGGCGCGCTCGTCCGCCTGCCCGGAGAGGTAGGGGGCCAGGAACTCGTCCCGGCCGCTCAGCGCGAAGCCGCGCACCCCGGTCTCCTGGTTGACGTACGCGGTCGACAGCTCCTGCACGTGCCGCCTGGCCGGGCCGATCTGCTCCAGCACGAGCACGCGCGCGTCGGTCAGCTGGGACAGCGACAGGGCGATGGCGCCCACGGCGCCGCCGGACACGAGGATCAGGATCGCCACGGCGGCGAACAGCAACCGCTTGGCTGGCCACCGGGTGGTGTGGTCCGGCGAGGTCATCAGGTCCTTTCCGAGAGCAGCAGGACGGCCATGTCGTCGTCGAGCTCGCCTCCGTTGAGGTCCTCGACGCGCGAGATGAGCGTGTCGAGGAGCCAGCGTTGCCGACGCGGCCAGTCCGGGTCGTTCCCGGCCATGCCCTCGATGATCGAGATCAGTCGTTCCGAGCCGAGCCGCTCGGTGTCGCCGACGACCCGTCCCTCGACGAGTCCGTCGGTGTAGAGCATCAGCGTCCAGTTCGGCGGCAGCGGCACGTCCAGGCCGCTCCACGTGCTGTCGGGGAGCACGCCCAGCGGCAGGCCCGCGCGGTCGCGCGGCAGCTCCACGACGCTGTCGCCGACGAGCAGCATCGGTTCCGGGTGGCCCGCGAGGTAGACGCGCGCCCAGCGGCGGTCCGGCGAGATCGTCACCATGCAGGCCGTGGTGAACAGGCCGGGCTGGTGGCGTTCGTGCACGAGGATCTGGTGCAGCGTGCGCAGCACCTTCCACGGCTCCTGCTCGGCCAGCACGAGCGCGCGCCACGCAATGCGCAGGCACACCCCCAGCGCGGCCTCGTCGGGCCCGTGGCCGCAGACGTCGCCGATGATGAGCTGGAGCGTGCCGTCGGGCATCCGGACCGCGTCGAAGAAGTCGCCGCCCAGCAGCATCCGGCTGCCGCCGGGCCGGTAGCGGGACTCCATCGCCAGGTCCTCGCCGTGCATGATCGGCGACGGCAGCAGGCCGCGCTCCAGGCGGGTCTTCTCGGCCGCGTGGAGCTGCTCGTCGCGCAGCTGCCGGGTGACCTCCTCGGCGCGCTTGCGCTCGACGGCGTAGCGGATGCCCCTGATCAGCATCTCACCGTCGACCTGGCCCTTGACCAGGTAGTCCTGGGCGCCCGCCGCGACCGCCCGCGTCCCCTGCTGCTCGTCGGTGAGGCCGGTGAGGACGATGATCGCCGCGGGGGCGGAGAGCACGAGCAGGCGGCGCAGGCCGTCCAACCCGGTCGTGTCGGGCAGGCCCAGGTCGAGCAGGACGCAGTCGGCCGACGGGAGCAGCTTCTCGGCTTCCTGGAGGCTGCGGGCGCGGGACAGTTCGACCGGTGCGTCGACGTCCTCCAGCAGGGCTTCGACGAGGACCGCGTCCCCCTCGTCGTCCTCGACGAGCAGCACGCGGACCGGCCGGGTCGCGATGGCGACCGGTTCCGCTTCGGTGAGGCTGGGCACGAGCGGGGAGAGTAGTCGACCGAGATCAGCGGGGCCGCGAAGGCGAGCGTTCACTACCCCCCGTGGCGCCCCGGCAAGCGCCTGACCAGGACCCGGCTGGAACCGCTTCCTGACCACCACCGAAGATCCTGGTGTGAACGAGTCCTCGGAGGCGCTGACCGTGCGCCGGATGGCCGCGCTGACCCGCACCCTGCCCAGGCGTGGCCGCGGGTTCTGGTTCGGGCTCGCCATCGACGTCCTGTGGCCGGTCGTGGTGCTGTTCATCCCCATGCGGATGACCGGTCACGAGCACGTGCCGAAGACCGGTGGCGTGCTGCTGGCGTTCAACCACATCTCGTTCGCCGACCCGGTCAGCTCGACGGTGTTCGCCCTGGTGTCCGGCCGGGTGCCCCGCTACCTGGCGAAGGCGAGCCTGTGGCGGCTGCCGCTGGTGGGGTCCATCATGCGGTCGGGCGGGCACGTGCCCGTCGACCGCGGCACGAACCGCGCGGGCGAGGCCCTCAGCGGCGCCCGGGGAGCGGTCGCCAGGGGCGAGTGCGTGGCCGTGTACCCCGAGGGCACGTTCACCAACGACCCCGACGGGTGGCCGATGGCGGGCAAGTCCGGCGTGGCGCGGGCGGCCCTGATCAGCCGCAAGCCGGTGGTCCCCGTCGCGCAGTGGGGCACCCAGCGCCTGCTGCCCAGGGGCTCCTTCCTGCCCCGGCCGCTGCCCCGCAAGCGGGTGGACGTCGTCGCCGGACCGGAGGTCGACCTGTCCGACCTCTACGACCTGCCGCTGTCCAAGGAGGTCCTGGACAAGGCGACCGCGCGCATCATGGCCGCGATCACCGACCTCCTGGCGGGCATCCGGGCCGCGTGAGCGGTCGAGCCCGACCTGGAGACCCCCCTGCACGGCCTCCGGCCGCTCCAGGTCGGGCCCGACCGGTGACCGGACCACCCGGCCGGCGCGCACCGGTCACCGCTACCCGTTGTAGTGCACGGTCGTGTCCGAACGCCGCCGCGCGGTGGATGCCTGACAACCGGTGGACAACTCGGCGGTCCCCGCAGTGGCCCGGCCGCCGCGCCGTGAGCGAGACGATCGGACATGTGCGGCGGACGACAGGACATTGTTCGTCTCCGAACCCGTGCCTAGCGTTGTCCTCGACGAGAACGACGACGACGGAGGAGCAGGTCATGCGCGCGGTGGTCCAGACCGAGTTCGGCGGTCCCGAGGTGCTGCGGCTGGTGGAGGCGGCCCGGCCGGTGCCCGGTCCCGGAGAGGTGCTGGTGCGGGTGCGGGCGAGCGGGGTCAACCCGGCTGACGCGATCGTCCGCCGAGGTGACTTCCCGTCGTTCGGCACGCCGCCGTTCACCGTCGGCTGGGACGTCTCGGGCGAGGTCGAGGAGGTCGGTCCCGACGCCGGGTACGCGGTCGGCGACGAGGTCTACGGGATGCCCGCGTTCCCCGCCGCCGCGAGCGCCTACGCCGAGCACGTCGCGGCGCGGGCCGACGAGCTGGCGCCCAAGCCCGCCCGGCTGGACCACGTGCACGCCGCGGCCCTCCCGATGGCCGCGCTCACCGCGTGGCAGGCGCTGTCGAGGGCGGGGCTCGCGGCGGGGCAGCGGGTGCTGGTGCACGGCGCGGCGGGCGGCGTCGGGCACCTCGTGGTGCAGATCGCGAAGGCGCTGGGGGCGCACGTGACCGCCCTCGCGGGCGCGTCCGGCCACGAGTTCGTCCGCGGCCTCGGCGCGGACGAGGTGGTCGACTACCGGGCCACCGACTTCACCACCGTCCTGAGCGGCCTGGACGTGGTGTTCGACTCGGTCCGCCAGTCCGACCGCTCCCTGACCGTGCTGCGGCCCGGCGGGGTCCTCGTCACCGTCAACGAGCAGCACGACCAGGCGCTCGCCGAGAGGGTCGTCGCGGCCGGGCGGCGGTTCGAGGGCCTGACGGTCGCCCCGGACCGAGCGGGCCTGGAGGCGATCACCGACCTGGTCGACCGGGGGCTGGTCCGGCCGCACGTGAGCCGCACGTTCCCGCTGGCCGACGTCGCGGCGGCGCACGAGCTGGTCGAGTCCGGGCACACCAGGGGCAAGATCGTCCTGGTGGTCTGACCGTGGACGTCCTGACCGAGGTGGTGGAGTCCGTGCGGACCGGGCGTCCGTCGTCGGTGCGGACCGACGCCCGCGCGCCGTGGGGCCTGCACATGCGGGGCACGGGCTTCCACGTGGTGCTGCACGGCTCCTGCTGGCTGGTCGACCTGGGCGGCGCCCCGCCCGTCCGGCTGGCCGAGGGCGACGTGGTGTTCCTGTCGGAGTCGAGCGACCACGTGCTCGCCGACGACCCGCGCACCCCCGGCGAGCACGTCGCCGAGGAGCGGTTCGACGGGCCCTCGCCGATCCGCTCGCTGCGGGTCGGCGCCGACGGGCCGCGGACGCGGCTGCTGTGCGGCACCTACCACCTCGACCGGGCCCGACCCCACCCGCTGGTCGGCCACCTGCCCACGGTCATCCACCTGCGGACCGGCGAGCACCCGCAGCTCACCGCCGCCGTCGCGCTGCTCGGCTCCGAGCTGGAGCACCCGCGCGGCGGCTCGGACGGGATCGTGACGGCACTGGTCGACTCGCTGCTCCTCTACATCCTGCGGGCGTGGCTGGAGGAGGGGCGGCCGGAGGGCGCGGCGGCGGGCTGGGCCGCCGCGCTGCGCGACCCGGCCGTCGCACCGGCCCTGGCGGCCATGCACGACGACCCGGCCGCGCCGTGGACCGTGCGGTCGCTGGCCGCCCTCTCCGGCCTGTCCCGCGCCCCGTTCGCCCGGCGGTTCACCGCGCTCACCGGCGAACCGCCGCTGACCTACCTGACCCGCTGGCGCATGACCGGGGCGGCCAGGCTGCTGCGCGAGACGGACGCGCCGCTCAGCGCCGTGGCGAGCAGGGCGGGGTACGGCTCGGAGTTCGCCTTCGCCAAGGCGTTCAAGCGCGAGTACGGCCTGGCGCCCGGCCGGTACCGGCGGCGGGCTACCGGGTAGCGGACTCGCAGAACGCCCACAGCGCCCGCCGGTCGGCCTCCGACTCCCGCCGCCACGGCAGGTAGTGGGTCGACCGCACCCGGCGGTCGTGCCAGAACTTCCCGTTCTCCCGGCCCGCCTCGACCGACGCGGCCAGCCAGACGATCGTGTCCGCGCCCTGCTCCGGGGAGCGCAGCAGCGGCTTCGTGAGCCGGTGGAACGTCGGCAGCGACGTGGTGACACCGGGCGTGTCCGCCCAGCCGGGGTGCATGCTGTGCACGACCACGCCGTCGCCCCCCAGCTCGTCCGCCCACAGCTCGGCGAGCACGACCTGCATCCGCTTGACCCTGGAGTAGGCCTTCGCGCCCGAGAACGCGCCCTCGCGGTACTCCGGGTCGTCCACCCGCAGCGGCTGGCTGTACATGCCGCCGGAGGACACGAAGACCACGCGGCCGTCCGGGGACGCCGTGAGCGCGGGGGAGAGCAGCCCGGTCAGCAGGTGCGGGCCCAGCACGGCCGTCGCCAGGGCCACCTCGTGGCCGTCGGCGGTCTCCTCGCGCCTGGGCGGCAGGACACCCGCGTTGTGGACCAGCACGTCGAGCCGCCCGGTGAAGGCCTCCCCGAACTTCCGCACGTCGGTCAGGTCGCTCAGGTCGCAGCGGTCGACGTGCAGCTCCGCGCCGGGCACGGCCGCCTGGATCTCCGCCTTCGCCCGCTCGCCCCTGGCCGCGTCGCGCACCACCAGGCGCACGACCGCGCCGAGCCGCGCCAGCCCCTCGGCCGCCGCCTTGCCCAGCCCCGAGTTCGCCCCGGTCACCAGCGCCACGCGGCCCGCGAGCGCGCCCTCCGGCGGGTCGGCGGGCCAGAAGTGCCTGCGGGCCTCGAACCCCAGCCGCGAGTACCCCGGACCGATCGTCCGGTCCATCACCCAGTCCACCGCACCCGTCACCGTCACGCGGTCGACGGTAGTGCGGCGTCGGGGCGGTCGCTGGACGGCACGGGGCCCGGTGTGGGCGGGGGCACGGTGTGGGCGGGGACGCCGCGTTGGCGGGGTTGGCGCGTCGGTGGGGTTGGCGCGTTGGTGGGGATGCCGCGTTGGCGGGGTTGGCGTTCGGCGTGCGGATCGTGGCGCGATGTGTGCGATCCCGGCTCGTTCGGCCGTCTGGTGCGTGGGGCCGTGAGCAGCTGCTCGAACGACCCCGCGCGTCCCGTGCGGGGGTGTCCACGCCCCGTGACGGTCGGGTGGCGGCGCTGGGAGGCCTTGGTCGGCTGGTCGAGTTTCCCGGCGGGTGGTGCTCGTCCGAGCGGCGGACGAGCACCGGTTCCGGCTCCGGTTCCGGCTCCGGTTTCGTGGTGGGACGGATCTTCGGCGCGGTCGAGGCGGGGGAGGCGCGCCAAGTTCTTCCGCGGGGTGGGGTGCGTCAGGCGATCGTGGCCAGGGGCGGTGGGTTGTTCAGCGCGCGACCGGTCATCACGTCGGTGGACGTGCTGGCCGCGAAACCCCCGACGTGACTGTCCACAGTGGATGTTTCGGCCGGTTGCGGGTGAGCGCGGTCGTCGAGCGACCGCTGCGGTGGCGTCGTCGCGTGGTTCCCCGGTTGGCCGGGGCGGCTTCCGGGGCCGGCAGTGCGGCCCGCCGGGTCGTCGGGGTGATCGGCGTGGTTGCCCGGTCGTTCCGCGACCTGCCGGGGTCGGTCGGCGCGACCTGCCGGAGTCGGTCAGTTCGGCGGGGAATCCCTGGTGAGCTTGGCCGTCTGCTCCTTGAGCACGTCGACCGTGCGGGAGACGAAGTCCGAGATGACCCGCTGCTCCTCGGGGGAGTAGCGGGTCATCATCGCGGCCATCGCGGCACCCAGGTCGGCGAACACCCCGCTGTGCCCTCCGCGACCGGACTCGGTGGGGGTGATCACCACCCGCCTGCGGTCGTCCGGGTCCACCTCGCGCCGCACCAGACCCGCGCGCTCCAGGCGGTCGACCATGCCGGTGACCGCGCCGGGGGTGAGGCCGATCTCCTTGGCCAGCGCCCCGGCGGACATCGGGCCGCCGCGCAGCAGCGTCAGCGCCCGCTGATCGCCCGCGCTCACCCCGAGCCGCTGACCGACGGCCTCGTGGAACATCACCACCGCCGTGCTCAGCTCACGTCCGGCCTCCGCGTCCCTGTCCATGAACCAGTACTTTACCCAGGTCGACATTTTACTATACTCAACTAAAACTTTGAGAGGGGTGAAAGGTCATGGCGAGCACCTGGGGTGAGGAGGTCCGGCGGTCGTCGGAAGTGCCGAGGTGGGTGTGGCACTGCTACCTCCGGCACTTCGCGCCGATCGTGGGCCTGTCGTTGGTGGCGTCCGTGCAACGACTGCTGGTGATCGGCTGGGACACACCGATCCCCGCGCTGTGGACACTTGCGCCGCTCCCGCTCCCGCTTCCGACCTCGCTCCCGCTCCCGACCTCACTGCCGCTCCCGACCTCGCTCTCGCTCCTGGCCTCGCTGCCGCTCCCGTCCCCGACTTCGCTCCCGTCCCCGACTTCGCTCCCGGTTGCGTTCCCGGTTGCGTTCCTGGCGCCGCTCCGGGTGCCGTGGGTTCTCGTGTTGAGGCCGATGGCGGGAGTCGTTACCCCGCTCCCGGCTCCGTGGGCGCTCGTGTCGGAAGGGGTGGTGGTGGTCGCGCGCGTGCTGCTCGTCGTCCTGGTGTGGCGGGTCGCCTTCCGCGGCCTGGAGTGGAGGTGGGGCAACGCTCGGCGGTTCGTCCGGACCCGGTGGCGGGCGCTCGTGCTCCAGGCCGGACTGCTCTCGGCGGCGTTCCTGGTGTTCGACGTCGCCGCCGAGGCGCTCGTCGGGCGGGACGGGTTGGCGCTGCTGCTGTTCGTCAAGAACCCCACCGTGATCGCGCTGACGGTCATCTGGTGGATCGGGGTGCTCCGACAACTCTTGGCCGGTGGCCACACACCCCCTGAAAGTGACCCCTTGGAGTGGAATGTCGCTCTGGACAACGGTTCCGGGCGCACCTGGCGTTAACTTCGGCTGCCATGGACGCACCTCTCGACGCCGAGCGCCACGCCCGGCCGACCACCGCGCGCAGCAGGGAACTGGGCTGGGAACTCCACCTGGCCCGCAAGCGCGCCAACCTGACGGCCACCGCGGTCGCCGAGGAACTGGGGTGGTCGCTGGGCAAGCTCTCCAAGCTGGAGAACGGGTGGCGCGGCGCCGACCCCTGGGACTACGGCACGCTGCTGGGGAGGCTGGGCGCTGACCGGCGGACCAGGGACCGGGTCCGGCGCATCGCCTCCGAACAGGACGTCGGGCTGTTCGCCCGGCCGTTGGAGGACCGGGTCCCGGATCGCCTGACGTGCGTGACGATCCACGAGCGGGCCGCGCTGACCATGCAGGGGTACGACCCGATGGTGGTCCCCGGTCTGCTCCAGACCGAGGCGTACGCCCGCGCGGTCGTGGCCACGTCCGGTGCCCTGTCGGACGCCGAACTGGACGCGGTCGTGCGGATCCGCGTGGAGCGCCAGGCGGTCCTCACGGGCGAGCGCTCGCCCGAGACGACGTGCTACATCCACGAGACCGCGCTGCGGTCGGTCGTCGGCGGCGACCGGGTCATGCACGACCAGATGATGCGGCTGGTGTTCATGTGCGGGTGGAAGCGCCTGCACCCGAGGGTCGTCCCGCTGGCGGCGGGCGGGCACTGGGCGCTCGGGCACTCCTACAACCTGATGACGTTCGGCCGGGGGCTGGCTCCCGTGGTCTACACCGAGAACGACGTGTCGGCCGTCTTCGCGGAGGAGGAGGGGGCCGTCGAGCGCTTCCGGCACAAGAGCGCGTGCCTCGACGAACTGGCGCTCGACGTCGAGCGGTCACGCCGGGTGTTCTCCCAGTGGGCCACCGTCTACGGACGGCGGGCACAGCGGGGAGCCGACTAGCTCGGCGGCAGCCCCGCCCGCCCCTTGCGGTCCTTCTCCCACCGCAGGTACACCCCGGTCGCGGCCGACACGCTGGTGAGCAGCCACACGGCGACACCCGCGTCGTCGGTCACCCCGATGATCGGCAGCAGCTCCGGGATCACGTCGATCGGGGAGACCAGGTACACCAGCGCGAAGCCCCAGAGGGCCATGCGGCCCTTCGGCAGACCCTGGTAGCCGTCCTTGCGCGCCGCCCTCAACAGCCGGGGCAGGGCTCGCGCGCGGTCGAACACGGTGCCGATCGGCTCCGGTTCGCCGCGCGCGACGCGCCTGCGGCGTGCTCGCGCGCGCCGGAGGAAGCCGAGCCCGATCGAGACCGCGCCGATCACGAGCAGCCCGAGCCCGAGTCCGAGCGGGGGCACGCCGAGGACGTCGGCGTCGCGGAACGCGAGCGTCGCCAAGCCCAGCAGGGCCAGCAGGGCGCCGAAGAAGACCATGCCGTCGACCTTATCGGTCGCCGGGCCACCTCCGCCGATCGTTGACGGCGATCACCACCAGGGCGACGGCGCACAGTCCGCACGCCGCCGCCGTGACGCTGCGCCAGAGAGCCGAGTCGCCCACGGCCAGCACACCGTTCCAGACGGCCAGCGCCAGGAACACCGCGGCCAGCAGCAGCAGGGCCACGGGCCACCTCGATCGCCCGCTGCTCGGCAGGCCGCCGCGTTGGCTCATGCCTGTTGAGCGCTTCCGCGCGCCGGTCCGTTACGTCAGGCCGGGACGCTCCACCCCAGGGGCCGCCCGGACTCCTCGTTGTACCCCACCCAGTGGTTCTCGTGGAACACCGGGGGCACGGCCGTTCGGTCGAACACGACGGCCCTCGCCCCCACCGCCTCGACCGTCGCCGCGGCCTGCCGGTCGAGCAGCGCGTCGATCCCGGGCCCGTCCAGGCCCTCGATCTCGTCCCAGAACGTCAGCACGCGGTTCACGTACAGCGCCACCAGGTGGTCGCGGGTGGACTCCAGGTCGCCCGCCGCGACCCCGACGACGGCGTCGGCCAGCAGCAGCGGCCACTCGTCCGTGCCGACCCGCAGCCCCCACGGCGCGGCCCCGAGGTCCCGCGCGGCCGGGAACAGGTCGCGCACGCCGGCCCAGTGGTCGCCCAGGTACCGCCCGACCTGGTGGGTCACGTGCGCCACCACGACCGGATCGGGGCGCACGGACGCGCTGTCGACGGCCGCGCGGGCGACCGGGTCGCGCCGCTCGGGCGGACGGACGCCGTCGGTGTGCCGCAGGACGTGGAACAGCGAGTCCAGCACCTGCTGGGGCAGCCGCAGGATCTTCGGGAACGGCGAGTTGTGCAGCTTGCGCCCCAGCGGGACCTCGACCACGCGCAGGCCCTCCCGCAGCGCGTTCGCCGTCAGCCACACGTCGATGCCGTACAGGTAGGAGCTGGCGGGCCGCGCCCACGTCCTGGCGCGCTCGACGAACGCGCGGTTGAACGCGAACTCGCCGCCGATGGGCTGCTGCACGTGCACGCCGTACACGGCGGCCAGCAGCGGGCTGGCGAGGTGGTTGGTGGTGTTGGCCTCGAACCGGTTGCGCCGGTACGCGGGCACGGCGATCGTCGGCTCCGGTCCGTCCACGGCGCACGCCAGCCGGTCGATCCACTCCGGTTCGGTCGACCGGACGTCGGCGTCGAGCAGCAGCACCCGGTCGGCGCCGTGCAGCGCGCCCTGGTCGAGGATCTCGAACACGTTGGTGCCCTTGCCGGTGCCGATCCCGCCGGACCGGACGACGACCTTCTCGACGGCCAGCTCGGTCGCCTCGAAGCGCTCGGCCGTGCCGTCCGTGCTGCCGTTGTCGGCCAGCACCACGACGTTGCGGCCGTCGGGGAACGCCGCCCGCAGGCCCGCGTCGGCGGCTCGGGCGACCGCGGCGACGGTGGCCGCCTCGTCGCGCGCGGGAATCCCCACGACGGTGACTGCCCCGGTCCTGTTCGTCCGCATCAACACCACAACTCCCCGCGGTCGTTCGCCTGTTCGGCGCCAAGTGTTCCCCGGAATGCTGAGGACCCCTCATTACCCCGGTTGGTCGTGCGGGTGAACAGTGTCCGCACCGGCGTGGTCCGGCGTCCCTCCGCCGTCCACCATCATCGTGGGCCGCGCGGCTCGGAGCCGCGCAGGGGGCGGCACGGTCCACATCGGCCGCAGCCCGGTCCGGACACACCGCTGCCCCGTGCCCCTGGACGAACCGGGGGCACGGGGCAGCGGGCGGGCGGTGGTGCTAGCGGGGTGGACGGGCGCTGCTGCGACCGCCTCCGCCGCCGGAGCGGACCAGCAGCCTCGGCTGCCCGCCGGACCGGGAGCGCGGGGCCTGCGTGCGCCTCGGCAGGAACGCCTCGGCCATCGCGGCCTCCAGCTCCCGCTCCTGCTCCTGGTCCTCCAGCTCCGGGTGGTACTCCGCCGCCGGGGCGGCGTACTGCGGGTACTGGGGCTCCGGCTGCGGCTCGTACCGCGGCGGGGGCTCGCGCCTCGGCGGCTCCTGCACGACGGGCTGCGGCGCGGGCCTCGGCACCTCCTGGCGCGGCTGCTCGGCCACCGGCTGGGGCTGCTCGCGCCGCTGGAGGTGCTGCGTGAGCGTCTCCTGGCGGTCGGGCCGGGTGACGGTGTTCTGCTGGAAGAGCTGGGGCGACAGGCGGATCAGGGCGCCGGGGGAGTCGAGCGCGACCATCGCGACGAGCTTGCCGTCCTTGATGAAGCCGGTGATCGTGCGGTGGTCGCCGGTCGGCTGCGACAACGTCGTCGTGTCCGTCGCCAGCGACGCCAGACCCGCGCCCTGGATGCGCATGCCGTACTGCTCGGTCCAGAAGCGCGGCACCGGCGTGTACGGGCGGGAGCTCTCCCGGCCCACCAGCAGGTTCTCCGCGGCCGCCCGGCCCATCTCCACCGCGTTCAGCCAGTGCTCGACGCGGCGCTGCACGCCGCCGAAGCGCAGGTTCGGCCAGCGGGCGACGTCACCGCAGGCCACCACGTCCGTGCCGCCGACCACGTGGCAGCTCGTCTCGCACATGACGCCGTCCTCCAGCACCAGGCCGGAACCGCGCAGCCACGAGATCGAGGGCACCGAGCCGACCGCGAGCACCACGACGGCGGCGAAGAGCACCTGGCCGTCGGACAGGTGGATCGCGATGCCGTTGGCCTGGCGCATCCAGTGCAGGATCTTCACGCCCATCGCCAGGCGCGTGCCCTTGGCGCGGTGCGTGTCGGTGATGTAGTCGCCGATCACCTTGCCGGTCGCGCCGCCCAGCAGCGTGTCGCTCCGGTTGATGATGGCCACGTCGCGGCCCATGCCGCGCACGGAGGCCGCGATCTCGCAGCCGATCAGGCCGCCGCCGATGACGACGACGAGGCCCTGGGTCGAGGCGATGGAGTTGCGGATCGCGATGGCGTCGTCGACGGTCCGCAGCACGTGGACGCGCTCGTCCTGGCGCGGGGCGCCGGGCATGTGCCGCGACTCCACGCCGGTCGCGATGATCAGGCCGTCGTAGCGGACCTCCTCGCCGCCGGGGAGGCCGACGACGCGCCTGCTGGTGTCCAGGGACTCGGCGGGCACGCCCAGCCGCCAGGTCGCGTCCATCTCGTCGCTGATCTTGAAGCCCAGCTCGCGCGGGTTCAGCTCGCCGGTGATGACCTCCTTCGACAGTGCGGGTCTGTGGTACGGCTTGTGCCGCTCCGCCGACAGGATCATCAGCTCGCCGTTGAAACCCAGCTCCCGCAGGCGTTCTCCGGCCCGGAGCCCAGCTAGGCCACCGCCGACGATGACCACCCGTTCTTCCGCCTTCACCGCACACGCTCCCGCAGTTCGATCGCCCGCATGGGGCAGGACCTGGCCGCCGTGCGGACCTTCGCGTACAGCTCGGGCGAAGGCCTGCGCTCGTAGGTCAGCCTGTTGTCCTCGATGAGTTGGAACACTTCCGGCGCCTCGGCCTGGCACACGCCGTACCTGTGGCACCGGTGGTTGTCGACGCTGACATCCATGGCGTTTCCGCCGCCCGTCGGCTCGGGTTCGAAGCCGGGCTCGGGCTCCATCATCCCCAGTCGCATCAGGACATCGGGCGGCAGGAAGCGCGCGATGGCGATCGTAGCGGTCGGGATGAGGATCGTCAGTCCCGCGAGCCACAGGATCGCCAGGTTGCCGTTGGCGATGGCCCCGAACCACGAGTGGACGACGGTGAGGGTGACGGCCACGTAGGCCATCTGGTGGAACCGCAACCACTTGCGGTACAGGGCCTTCTTCCTCAACCCCACCGTGAAGGCGATGGCCATCATCAGTTCGAGCCCGACGATGCCGAGCGCGTGCCGCACCAGGCCGCCGTTGGCGAACGGGACGAGGACCTTGAGCAGTCCGAAGTCGACGGTCTTCAACAGCGTGAAGCAGATCGCGTGGAGGCTGCCGAACGCCAGCGCCAGGGTCGCGAGCACCATGTGGGTGTTGCGGAGCCCCTGGGTGCCGGTGATCTTGTGCGCCCAGCCGGTGGCGATGAGCACGCCCCAGGCGAGGGTCGCGCACATGGTCGCGTAGGCAAGACGTGCCGAGAGCTGAGCAACGCTCTTCACCCCGGCGTCTTGGTCGGCGCTTGCCTGAGCGAGCAGGAGCGGGACCTGGTTGAACACGGAAAACCTCCGAGAACGGCGAGGAGGAGAAGACCTCGGGTGGTGCTGGTTGATCGTGGTGGGGGGACCCGCCCGGCCTGGCGTGCAGGAGTGTTCACGCCAGGACGGACGGGCGGGTGGAAACAGTTCCGCGATGGAAGTCGTTGGTGCTTCTAGTACCACCTCCTCCTCGGTAGAGGGAGAGCCGGGGTCGTGACCCCGACGACGTGGACCGGTCAGTCCGCCGGGTGCTCGGGCTTCACCAGGCGCAGCAGCGTGACCGTGACGATCACTCCGACCAGGACGATCAACCCGATCATCAGCAGGTCGGGGCCGCCGCCGGAGGACAGGCCGCCCAGCAGCCCCGTCCGCGCCGACGCCAGAGCCGGATCCCCCGCCATGCCGGGCATCCCGCCCGCCGGGACGGGGTCGGACATCCCGGCCTGGGTCACCAGACCGGTGCTCTCCAACATCGTCATGTGCTTGGCGACGATGTCGTTGGTGGCCTGGGCGAAGTCGCGGATCGCCTGGTTGCGGGTGCCCATCCGGACCTCGGCCACCTCGGCGAAGCCCTGGCCGTGCGCGGCCCGCAGCCGGTTCGCGAACGCGGTGTCGAAGGCCTTGCCGTTCAGGCCGCGCAGCTCGTCGATCCAGCCCTGCTGGGTCGGGTTGACCGTCGCGGGCAGCGCGACGCCCATCTGCCCGGCCAGTGCGGCCAGGCGCTCGTCGAGCTTGCGGTGGTCGGCCGCCAGCTGGAGCCCGACCTCGCGGACCCGCTGGTTCTGCGAACGGGTCTGGGCTTCCTCGCCCACCGGACCCTCCCACAGACTGGCCTGCTTCACCTTGATGAGCAAGTCCTTGTCCGCCGCGGTGATCGTGCCGAGCGGGGTGCGCTGGTCCGGTTCGCCCTGCGCGGTCGCGGAGCCGGTCGTGCCGACCGCGAACGCGAACAGCAGCGCGCCGAGGACGCCGAGGAAGCGGGTGACCGTCACGGGTTCGCGCTCCTCAGTTCTCGGTGCCGGGGCCGGAGGCGGGCGCGCTGGAGGGCGGTGTGCCGGTGCCCGCCGTGCCCGCGGCCTTCGCACCGGTGGGCGTGACGGCCCACCAGGTGCCGCCCTTGCCCTGGCCGCTGGTGCGGCCGGGCGCGCGGTCGCCGGTGTAGGTGTAGAGCGGCGAGCCCGCGAACGTCACCTGGAGCTTGCCGTCGGCGCGGGCGACCTGGCCCACCAGGGCCGCGTCCAGCTCCGACACCATCGTGCGGTTGGTCGCGAGCACGGGCGGCCACGTCTTCGCGCACTCGCCCTCGCAGTTCGACTTCGACGGCTTCGTCGTGTCCTTGTCGAACCGGTAGACCGCGAAGCCGTGGGCGTTGACGACCACGGTGCCCAGCTGCGCGGACGCGAAGGCCGACAGCATCCGGTTCGCCGAGTCGTTGGTGGGCTCGACGGCGGGGACGTCCGCGGCGGGCGTCTCGGCGTCCGGGGGAGCGGCGGTCGGGGGAGCCGCCGCGATGTTGCCGGTGCCGGTGCCGTTGCCCGCCTGCGCGTAGCCCGCCTCGACGGCGGCCTGGGTGGGAGGGGCCGCTGTGACCGCGCCACAGGCCGAGGTCGCTACGAGGGCTGCTGCGGCGGCGGGGATGAGGACCAGAACCCGCCCTGTGCGTTTGCTCAGCATCACGTAGAACCTTTCTCTCCTGTCAGGATCCGCCATTCGGAGCAGTGGCGACATGTGTCACCCCAACCCGAAGGAGCGGATACAGAGGAGTACGGTCCGCCTCGGATGAAGGTTCACAAACGATTAGAAAACTTTTCTTCCGTCAAAACTCTCGACTAGAAGGCGAACTCAAGCCAAGATGCGTGACGTGGCGCGGCACAGACGTACGCAAACTGAGCGCGATCAGATGTGGCAACCGGACGGAAGTCTGGAAGACGAACTGATCCGGCGGCTCTACCAAGAATTCGGCAGTCCCCTGCTGGGACACGCCATGCGGTTGACCGGTCACGACCGGCAATGGGCAGAGGACATCGTTCAGGAAACCCTCGTGCGGGCCTGGCGCAACGCGGAGAAGCTCGAACGCGACCCCGTGCTGCTCCGATCGTGGCTGTTCACGGTGGCGCGACGGCTGGTCATCGACGACCGGCGGAAGCGCAGCGTGCGACCCCAGGAGTCCCAGTTGACGCCCTCGGACGAAGCACCGGTGCGCGACGAGGCGGACCGCACGCTGTCCGCGATCGTGGTCGCCGAGGCGATGAGCGGACTGACCGAGGAGCACCGGGAGGCTATCCTCGAGACGTACCTGCGCGACCGGACCGTCGGCGAGGCCGCCGAGGTGCTCGGCGTGCCCGCGGGTACGGTGAAGTCCAGGGTTTACTACGCACTTCGCGCCCTTCGGCGGGCACTGCAGGATCGGGGCTGACCAGGTGACAGCGCTGCCGGACCACATCGACGTGGCGGCGTATGTCCTCGGTGTCCTCGACGAGGACGAGGTAGACGCCTTCGAGAACCACCTCGCCCAGTGTCGGAAGTGCGCGCTGGACCTGAAGGACTTCGCTGTGCTGCCGGACCTCTTGGACGAGGCTGACCAGGCAGGACTCCTTCGGGGGACCGCGGGTGAACGCCCGGACGGTCGCTCGGTTCGCGCGATGTTGGACTCGGTGTCGATCGACCGCGGTCGCAAGCGGCGCAACTACGCGCTCGCCGCGGCCGCCGTGGCCGTGCTGCTGATGGGTGGCACCGCCGCCGCCACCGTCAAGCTCACCTCGGGAACCGCCTCCACGGTGGCCCAGACCAGCCCGAACACCGGTAGCGCGCCGAAGCAGTCGAACGTGGCGAACAACGAGACCGACGTGTTCCAGGAGCTCAGCCGCTCCGACCCCAAGACCGGGCTGACCGCGAAGATCCACGCGCGTCCCGAGGCGTGGGGCACGTCCATCGAGTTCGAGGTCGCGGGCGCCAAGGGCCCCGGCCGGTGCGACCTGGTGGCCCTCACGCGCGACGGCGGGACGATGCCCGTCACGTCGTGGCTGGTGGGAGCCCCCGCGCTCAACGGCGACAAGCCCGCCGTCGAGCTCAACGCGGGGGTCGGCATGCGCTGGAACGAGATCAGCGCCTTCGTCGTCCGCGACGCCGGTGGAGCGACGCTGCTCCACATCCCCACCTAGGACTGCGGCTTCCCGCAGTTCAGAGGTTCCGCAGACCGACCAGCACCCGCTCCATCAGCGCCGTCGACGGCCGGTTGTCCTGCACCTGGTCGTTGTGGTGGACGGTGATCAGGCTCAGGTCGGACATGTCGGCCAGCAGGACCCGGACGACCCCCAGCGGCAGCCTCAGACGGGCTGAGACCTCCGCGACGGAGTGCGGGTCGCGGCACAGCGTGGAGATGCTCCTGTGCTCGGCGGTGCCGGTCAGGGGGTCGGGGGAGACCTGCTCGTTCGTGGTCACGATGGTCTCGATGTCCAGCGTGATGGCCGAGCGGGTACGACCACCCGTGAGGGCGTAGGGACGGACCCGGAAGTCGTTCATCAGTAGCTCCGCAGCGGTCGACGGGTGTCGGCGGCCTCCAGGATCGCTGAGGCCATAGCACTGTAACGACTCAGCAACGAGCTGTCTCGGGGTTCTTGGTCCTCGGACCGCTCCAGATGGCGGAACTACGGATCGTGAGCGGTCCCGCGGGCCCCGGAGTGGGCATTTAAAGTGCCGTTAAGGATCAAGCAAGTTTTATTTATTGCTACTTCGGAGTTCAATTCACCGATGGTGATCGGGATGCCGGGTGGAATTAGCACCGCACCCCTCCTTCGTACCACTTCGATTCCCGACTTCGCACGACCTCGGCCTTTTACGATGCAGAGCCGTGTCCTGGTGCTTGGACCACTGTCGATCTTGAGTTGACATTTGTCATCCGGGTTCGGTGACGCGCGTGCACTACTGCCCGCGGAGGCGTCCGGCCAGGCTCTGCGCATGACACCGGTGCTGGAGGTTCAGGGGGCGCGCCACCGCTACGGCGGGACGGTCGCGCTGGACGGGGTGGACCTGGCGGTCGACGCGGGGGAGTGCGTCGCGCTGCTCGGGCCCAACGGGGCGGGGAAGACCACGCTGGTCAACCTGGTGATCGGGCTGCTGGCCCGCCAGGGCGGGACCGTGTCCCTGGCCGGGGGCGACCCGAGGGTGGCGGCCACCCGGCGCTCGCTCGGGGTGGTGCAGCAGTCGCTGGGGTTCCCGACGACGGCGAAGGTGCGGGAACTGGTCGTGGGAGCGGCGGTCAGGGCCGGGGTGCCCCGGTCCGCCGCGGGGCCGGTCCTGGCCGAACTGGGGCTCGTGGAGCTGGCCGGGCGGCGGGCCGTGAAGCTGTCCGGCGGTCAGCGGCAGCGGTTGCAGCTCGCGATGGCGCTCGTCGGGGCGCCCGCGCTGCTGGTGATGGACGAGCCGACGGTGGGGCTCGACGTGGCCGCGCGGCGGGCGTTCTGGGCGACCGTCGCCGACCGGAGGGCCCGTGGCGTGGGCGTGCTCGTGACCACCCACCTGATCGAGGAGTCCGCCGCGGTGGCCGACCGGGTCGTCGTGGTGGACCGGGGCCGGGTCGTGGCGTCGGGGACGCCGGACGAACTGATCGGTCTGCTGCCCGACCGGACCGTCATCGCCACCACGGCGTTGGACGACGCCCGGCTGCTGGCGCTGCCGGGGGTGCTGTCGATGAGCCGCGAGGGCGACCGGGTGCGGTTGCGGACCCGTGCGCCCGAGGACGCCCTCCGCGTGCTGCTCGCCGAGGACCCGGCGCTGGCCGACCTCCGGGTCGAGCACGCCGGCCTGGAGGAGGCCGTGCTGAGCCTCGCGTCCGCCGCGTGAAGACCGACCGGTCCGTCCCCGACCCCCGTTCTCCCAGGAGCCGCGCCATGACCACCACCACCGTCCCGTCCCCGCCCGTGCCCGTCGGGGGACCCCGTCGCGTGTCCCTGCCCCGCGTCTTCGCCGTGGAGCTCGCGGACGACCTGAGGGGTGTCGTCCGCGAGCCCGCGGCGCTGTTCTTCTCGATCGTCATGCCGGTCGGGTTCTTCGTGCTCTTCGTGTCCGTGTTCGGCAGGCAGAACGGCGGCATGCTCGCGACGTTCGGCACCTTCGGCGTGCTGGCGGTGACGCTGATGAACCCCGGCATGGGCGTGGCCAAGGACCGGGAGCGCGGCTGGCTGCGGGCCAAGCAGGTCTCCGCGGTGCCGCTGGGGGTGACGCTCGCGGCCAAGGTCGTGGCGTCCTTCCCGTACGCGGTCGGCGTGCTGGTCGCCATGGCCGGTGCCGCCGCGGCCACCGGATCGCTGGTGGTGACGCCCTGGCAGCTCGTCCGGCTGTGCGTGGTGCTCGTGCTGGGGGCGTTCCCGTTCGCCCTGCTCGGGCTCGCGATCGGGTTCCAGGCGAGCACCAACGCCGCCGCGGCGATCCTCAACGCGATCCTGATGCCGTCGGCCGTCGTCTCCGGGCTGTGGATGCCCCTGGAGTTCCTGCCCGCGTTCCTCGGCCACGTGGCCCCGTTCCTGCCGCCGTACCACCTGGCCCGGCTCGCGCTGGCCCAGATCGGCCCCGGCGAGGTGCTCCCGCACGCCCTCGTGCTGCTCGGCACGACGGCCGTCACCGGCGCGCTGGCCGCGCTGTCCTATCGTTTCGCTCGACCATGACGACTTCACGACTGCGCGTGTGGACCTGGGTGCACCTGGTCTACCTCGTGCTGCCCGCGTTCCAGCCCGCGTTCGACCCGGACGCGGGCGTGGGCGACTGGGTGCTGGTGGGCGTCATCATCGGCGGCTTCCTGCCGATGTACGCGATGTCGCTGCTGCGCCCGTGGCAGGCCCGCTGGTGGCTGACGGTGCCCGCGACCGCGCTCGGTGCGGCCACGATCCTGTTCAACGCGGGCGCGGCGATCCTGTTCGTCTACGCGGCGGCGTGCGCGGGGCTGACGGAGACGCGGCGGACGGCGCTGCGGTGGATGGGCTTCCTCACCGCGCTGACGCTGTTCTCCGCCACGATCTCCCCGGTGCCGATGCCGTACCTGCTGTGGAACGTCATCCCGCCGGTGATCTTCATCTGGGTGATCGGGCTGGTGCAGATCGCCGAGGCGGCCCGGTCGCGGGACCACACCGAGCTGCGCATGGCCAACGCCCGCATCGAGCACCTGGCCACGGTCTCCGAGCGCGAGCGGATCGCGCGGGACCTGCACGACCTGCTCGGGCACTCGCTGACCGCCGTGGTGATGCGCGCCCAGCTGGTGAAGGAACTGGTGGACCTCGACCCGGTCAGGGCCCGCGCGGAGGTGCTGGAGATCGAGCGCACCGCCCGCGACGCCCTGGCCGAGGTGCGGGCCACCGTGAGCGGCTGGCGGCAGGCCAGCCTGGAGGCCGAGTTGGACGCCGCACGAGGGGCGCTCGCGAGCGCCGGGGTCGAGCTGCGCGTGACGCGCGACCCGGACCTGGAGCTGGTGGGCTCCACCGAGCACCAGCTGGCGCTGGCCGTGCGGGAGGCGATCACCAACGTCGCCCGGCACGCGGGCGCCCGCGAGTGCCACGTCGGCATCCACGCCGTCGACGGCGAGCTGCGGGTCGTGGTGGCCGACGACGGCGTGGGCGGTCAGGACGTCGACGGCAACGGGCTGTCGGGGATGCGGGAGCGGATCGCCGCGCTGGGCGGCCGGGTGCACCGCACCGGCACCGAGGGCACGACCGTGACGATCGCCGTGCCGCTGCGGGTGGCCACGTGATCCGGGTCGTGCTCGCCGAGGACCAGGGCATGGTCCTCGGGGCGTTCGCCGCGCTGCTGGACCTCCAGCCGGACGTCGAGGTCGTCGCCGGGGTCTCCGACGGGGACGCGGCGCTCGCGGCCGTCGCGGAGCACCGGCCCGACGTGCTGCTGACCGACATCGAGATGCCCGGCCGGTCCGGGTTGGACGTGGCGGCCGAGCTGCACCGCAGGGGGGACCCGACGCGGGTGCTGATCGTGACCACGTTCGCCCGCGGCGGGTACCTCCGGCGGGCGCTGGAGGCGGGCGTGCTCGGGTACGTGCTGAAGGACGCGCCGATCGCCGAGCTCGCCGCCGCGCTGCGCAGGGTGCACGCGGGGGAGCGGGTGGTGTCGCCGGAACTGGCCGTGGCGGCGTGGGACTCGGCGGACCCGCTGACCGACCGCGAGCGCGAGCTGCTGCGCGAGGTCGTGGACGGCGCGTCCAACGCGGAGATCGCGCGCCGCCTGCACCTCGCCGAGGGAACCGTGCGCAACTACCTGTCCACGGCGATGGCGAAGCTCAACGCGCGCAACAGGTCCGAGGCCGCCTCGATCGCCCGCGAACGGGGCTGGCTCTGACGGCCGCCGCCCGCTACGGCGTGGCGAAGCCCGTGGTGCCCGCCAGCTCGTGCACCCGGGTGGCGACGTCGGGGCACTCCTGCGCGAGCTGCCGGTCGATCACCGCGCCGCCGGGGGCGGCGCCCCGCTCCTCGTACCACGAGTGGAGGTTCGTGGTCAGGTTCGCCGTGGCGCCCACCTCGGAGCCGGTCCCCCGCAACGCCGGGGTCCGGCCGCGCAGGTAGCCGCACACGTCGGCGCCCGACGTCCCCGCGGCGGAACCCGCGGCGGTCGGGCTCGCGGCGGTGGACCCGGCCCGCGGGGCCGTGGCGGCTGAGCCGGTCGTGCCCCGGCCGCCCGAGCAGGCCGCCGGCAGCAGGGCGGAGGCCGTGATCAGCGATGTTCTCGCGATGCGGGTCATGACCGGTTCGGTCCTCGTCGACGAGGCCGGGTTGCGGACTCCGCCGGCTGGTCAGGTGCGGGTGGGACGCCCCACCCGCGTTCCGGCGTCCGCGTTGTTCCACCGATCGGCGCGCACTGCTAGTTTGCGGGCCGTGGAGGAGTTCTCGCGATCGTGGACGGCGTTGCTCGCGGCCGTGGCCGACCTGCCGGACGAGGCCTTCAACCGGCCGTCCGGCTGCGCGGGCTGGCTCGTGCGGGACCTGGTGTGCCACCTGGTGATCGACGCGCAGGACGTCCTGATCACCCTCGCGACGCCCACCGACGCCGAGCCGACGCGGAACGCGGTGACCTACTGGGAGGTCTCCGGGGTGCCGCCGACGGGTGACGACCCGCTCGACGCGCTGACCACCCGGCTGGCCGCCGCGTACGGCGAGCCGTGGCTGCTCAAGTTCCACCTCGACGACGTCGGCTCCGCCGCGGGCCGGGCCGCGCGGCTCGCCGACCCGGACTCGCGAGTCGGCACCCGCGACCAGGTCCTCACGGTGCGGGACTTCCTGTCCGCGTACGTCGTGGAGTGGACGCTGCACCACCTCGACCTGCCGGACGTCGACCCGCCGCCCGCCGAAGGGCTGGCACGCTCGCGGGAGGTGCTGGAGGAGATCGCCGGGAGCGCGTTCCCCGCGTCGCTCCCCGACGCCGACGTGCTGCGGATCGGCACCGGGCGGCGCGAGCCGACCGCGGCCGAGCGCGCCGAGCTCGGCGACCTGGCGGCCGGGCTCCCGTTCGTCCTGGGCTGACTAGCGCTCGCGCAGCGCGGCGAGCTGCTCCTCGAAGGGGACGACGGCCGGTTCGTCCGGTGTGGACGGTGCGGGCCGTCCCGCCACCAGCGCGGCCAGCTCACCCGCGGCCCGGTCGACGCGCCGCGCGAGGTCGCCCGAGCCCCAGTCCTCGGGAGCGGCGAACACGGCCGTGGGCGCCACGGTGGCGCGCAGGTAGGCGAACAGCGGGCGCAGGGCGAACTCCAGCGCGAGCGAGTGCCGCGCCGAGCCGCCCGTCGCGCCGATCAGCACGGGCTTGCCCACCAGGGCGGTGGTGTCGACCACGTCGAAGAACGACTTGAACAGGCCGCTGTAGGACGCGGTGAAGATCGGGGTCACGGCGATCACGCCGTCGGCGCCGGTGACCGCGTCCAGCTCGGCCTGGAGCTTCGGGCTCGCGAAGCCGTTGGTGAGGTGGTGGGCGATGTCGGTCGCGACGTCGCGCAGCTCGACCACGTGCACCCGCGCGCCGGGCAGGTGCGCGCGGGCGGCCCCGGTCAGCCGGTCCGCCAGCAGCCGCGTCGACGACGGGGTGCTCAGCCCGGCCGACACCACGGCCAGCTCCAGCGTCTTCATCAATTCCTCCACTGTGGACTCACAACCAGTCGCGCTTCTTGAACGTCAGGTACAGCACCCCGGACAGCACCAGTATGGACACTGTGGACACCCAGAAGCCCGACGCCCGCTCGAAGCCCGGATAGGGCAGGTTCTGCCCGTAGAAGCCGGTGATGGCGGTCGGGACGGCGATGATCGCCGCCCAGCTCGTCACCTTCTTCATGATCATGTTCATCACGTTGCCCTGCGCGGTCAGCTGGGTCTCGCGCAGCGTCGCCGTCATCTCCCGCAGCGACTCCGTCCAGTCCGCCACCCGCAGGACGTGGTCGTGGACGTCCTGGAAGTACGGCCGCAGCTCGTCGGTGACCAGCGGTCCGTCGGCGCGCAGCAGCCTGCCCACCACGTCGGACATCGGCAGCTCGGCCCGCCGCAGCGCGACGAGGTCCTTGCGCAGTCCCAGGGTCCGGTGCTGCACCGCCCCGTGGTCCGGCCGCTCCTCGAACAGCGCGTCCTCCAGGGCCTCGACCTCGTCGTCCAACCGCTGCGCCGCGGCGAGGTGGCCGTCCACGACCACGTCCAGCAGCCCGTGCAGCAGGTAGCCGACGCCGACCGCCTCGACACCGCCCGGTTCGTCCCAGCGCCGCACCACGTCGTCGACGTCGAACTCGTCCCGCACCGTGATCAGCGCCCGCTCGGTGATGAACGCGGACACCTCCGTCAGCGCGAGCCGCTCCTCGCCGTCGGACCGGACGGCCTTCACCGTCAGGAACGCGTGGCCGTCGTACTGGTCGAACTTGGGCCGCTCGTGCTTGGTCAGCGCGTCCTCGACGGCGAGGGCGTGCAGGTCCAGCTCGCCCGCGACCGTCGCCAGGTCCGACTCGGTGGGGCGGTGGAAGTCCACCCACACCACCGAGTCCGGGTCCCCGACGTGGTCCGACACCTCGTCCAGCGGGAAGTCCGACGCCACGAGCACACCCAGGCGGTACAGCCGCGTCCTCACCATGCCGCGAAGGCTAGTCAGCTCGCCAGGGTGGCGTGCATCTCCCACACCAGCACCTCGGCGTCCTCGGTCGCCGTGACGCGCTGGCCGCCCGTCGCGGTGAACCGGACCGCGTCGCCCTCGGCCAGTGGGCCTGCGCCCTCCAGCGTCACCGCTCCGCGCGCCACGAACAGGTGCAGGTACGGCGCGTCGGGCAGTTCGACCGACCGGCCCGGCTGGAGCCGGGCGGCGTGCAGCGCGGCGTACCTGTTCTTGATCCGGATCGCCGACGCCCCGTCGTGGGCGTCCATTCCGGACGCGACCGGCACCAGTCCGCCGCCGAGCAGTTCGGCGTCGATCTCCAACTGCTCGTAGCCCGGCGTGATCCGGTTCTCGTCCGGCACGACCCACATCTGCACGAAGCGCACCGGCTCCTGGTGGGTGGCCCCTTCGAGCCGCCACGAGTCGTTCTTCTCCGAGTGCATGATCCCGCTGCCCGCGCTCATCCGCTGGGCCAGGCCGGGGTAGATGATCCCGGAGTGCCCGGTCGAGTCCTGGTGCACGAGCGACCCCCGCAGCACCCAGGTCACGATCTCCATGTCCTTGTGCGGGTGCGTCTCGAACCCGGAGCCCGGCGTCACGACGTCGTCGTTGTTCACCAGCAGCAGGCCGTGGTGGGTGTTGGCCGGGTCGTAGTTCCGGCCGAACGAGAACGAGTGCTTCGAGTCCAGCCACGAGATCCTGGTCGCGTCGCGCTCGGCGGACCGCCGCACGTCCACCTTCGGCTGCGAGGTGCTCCTGGTCATGTCGGCGAGCCTCCTGGGTTGATGTGTCACCTACGTAGATGCCCAACCTAGTTGATGCTGCAACTATTCCCGCGCAGGGTTCGCCGGGCGTAGTGCTCGCGCAGCTCCTCGGTCCGCTCCGCAGGCCACGGGCACCGGACCTCGCCGAACGAGGCCGCGAAGAACAGCTCCAGGTGGACGTGCCAGGCGGCCAGCGCGGTGGCCGCGTCCGCCCCGGCGGGCAGGTCGTGCGTCACCTCGACCCGCGTCCCCTGCTCCGGGTCGTGCACGACCTCCCACCGCACCGGCCCGTAGGCCAGCACGTGCGGCGGCGACACCGCGGTCAGCGGCTCGACCGGCACGTACGCGTTCGTCGCCCGCGCGGGCGGCTCCCCGCCCACCACGGGCGAGGAGTCCTCCACCAGCAGCGCCCACACCTCGCCCGCGGGCTTCCACACCAGGTCGCGGACGAACCGGATCCGGTTGCCCTCCACCGATCCCTCGTCCAGCCCGAACTCCCGGATGCGCGCCTCCATCGGCTCCAGCCACGCGGTGGGCGCCTCGAACTCCCGCCCGTCCAGCAGGGCGTCCAACGCGTCCAGGCACACGTCCCACCCGACGGCGTTCCGCCCGGCGGAACTCCGGTGGCCGCCGATCACCTGGCTGAACCGGATCAGGCACCCGGAGCCGCTGGGCGACAGCTCGAAGCGCAGGACGTCACCGCTCCAGCTGAACGCGAACACCCTGGGCGGGTCGACCTCGATCACCTCGCCCGAGCTGGTGCCGTCCACCGGCGCCTGGTCGGGGAACGTGAACGTCACGGTCGCGCCGGGGGAGAGGTCCAGCTCGACCTCCGCCGGGAACCACGCGGCGAGGTGACCGGGTTCGGTGATCGCCCGCCAGACCTTGGCGGGCGGGTGCGCCACCGTCCGCTCGAACCTCAGCACGGGCCTTCCGCCGAGGGTCTCCAGCTTCGCGGTCATCCCTGGTTCCCTTCGTGCGGGGCGGTGCGGGGTCGGCTCGGGGCCGGTGGACTTGAGCCGTGCGGTGTCGGGTCCGGCGGGGTCGGGTGGTGCGGGGTCCGGTCGCGTGGGGTCGAGGTGGGTGGGATCGCGTGGTGCGAGGCCGCGTGGTGCGGGTTCGGGTCTGGCGGGGTCGGGTCGGGCGGGGTGGCGTGGTGCGGGGTCGGGCCGGGCGGGGTCGGGTCGGGCGGGGTCGGGTCGTCGGGCATCGCGTCCAGGTGGCGTTCGAGGGCGTCGAGGCTGTTCTCCCACATCCGCCGGTACGGCGCGAGCCACGCGTCGACCTCGGCCAGAGGCGCGGGTCGGATGCGGTACCAGCGCCGCTGCGCCTCCTGGCGCACGTCGACCAAACCCGCTTCCCGCAACACCTTCAGGTGCTTGGAGACCGTCGGCTGGGTGAGCGTGAGCCGGTCGACCAGGTCGCCCACGGGGCGCTCGCCCGCGCGCAGCAGGTCGAGGATCTCCCGGCGGCTGGGATCGGCCAGCACCGCGAACGTAGATGCCATATCGGCAATATAACCAGGGCGGTATGTTCAAGCAAGGTGAAGCGTCCCGTGCCACTCTGGGGTGCCGGGCGAGTCGACGCATCGGAGGTCTGTCGTGGTCGTGGTCCGATTAGTTCTGGTCGCCGTGCCCGTGTTCCTGGTGGCGGGTTGCGGGGCGTCGCCCTCGCAGGGGCCGTCGAGCGGGACCGTCAGCACCACGCAGGTCATGACGCGGACGTCCGCGGCCGAGCCGAGCAAGCCCGCGGTGAAGACGTGCACGGTGCCGAACGTGGTCGGGATGGTGCACCAGGCGGCTCAGGACACGATGCAGGCGAGCGGGCTGTACGTGCTGCTGGAGCGCGACGCCAGTGGGCAGGGCAGGCTGCTGATCAACGACCGGAATTGGATCACGACCGGGCAGACGCCCAGCGCCGGGGAAGTCGTGGATTGCGGTGTCGAAGTCACCCTGTCGGCGAAGAAGGCCGACGAATAGGTGACCATGGCCGATCAAGGGGCACATCGAGGGGTCCCCGAGTCACATCGGCCGCACCCGCTGCAAGCCGAGGCTGCCGAGAGGAACACCGTGCCCCGCGTTCCACGAACGCGGGGCACGGACGCCACCCTCAGAAGTCCCGGTGCGACGCCAGTTCAGCCACGGCGTCCAACTCCGCGGCCGCGCGAGCCGACGGCTCGGCCGCCGTCAGGTGCTCCCGAGCCCGATCCAGCAGGTCATCGGCCCGAGCCCGGCTCCACGCCCTCCCCCCGGCCAGGTCCACCAGGTCGGCGGCCCGCCGAAGGTCGTCCCCGGACAGCGGCACGTCCGAGTGGTACAGCGCGTCCAGCTCCCGCCCGGCCTCCGTCCCGGAGTTCAACGCCGCCACCACCGGCAGCGACTTCTTCCTGTTCCGCAGGTCGGAGAACACCGGCTTCCCGGTCACCTCCGGGTCGCCCCAGATCCCCAGCAGGTCGTCGGCGAACTGGAACGCGAGCCCCAGCGCCTCGCCGAACCCCCGCAGGTGGGCCACCTGATCGGGGTTCCCGCCGCCGAACAGCGCGCCGATCTCGCAGGCGCACCCGAGCAGCGCGCCGGTCTTCCCCTCGGCCATCCGCACGCACTCCAGCAGGTCCACGTCCCCGCGCTCCTCGAACGCGAGGTCCGAGGCCTGCCCGTCCAGCAGGTTCTGCACGGCGACGCTGATCATCCGCATGCCCTGCTGGGCGGACGGGTGCCCGCTGGACGCCAGTTCGTCCAGCGCGAGCATCAGCATCGAGTCGCCCGCGAGGATCGCCGAGTTGATCCCGAACACGCTCCACGCCGTGGGCCGGTGCCGCCGCGTCGTGTCGTGGTCCATCACGTCGTCGTGCAGCAGCGAGAAGTTGTGCACGAGTTCCACCGCCACCGCCGCGCTCATCGCGGTGGTGACGACCCCGCCCACGGCTTCCGCCGCGAGCAGGGTCAGGGCGGGGCGGATGGCCTTCCCGCCGTTGGCGCCGGTGGCCTGACCGTGCTCGTCGCGCCAGCCGAAGTGGTAGCCGGCGATGATCCCCATCGACTCGGGCAGCCTCTCGACCGCCGCCTTCAGGGCGGGCTCCACGCCGAACCGGCTCCACGACAGCACCTCGTGCGCCGAGCGGATCGCCCGCTTGTCCTCGACTTCGGTCATTGCCAGTCCTCCATCAGCGCTGTCAGCGGTCGATCTCGACGTGTTCGAGCACGCCCAGCGCGTCGGGAACGAGGACGGCCGCCGAGTAGTACGTGCTGACGAGGTAGGACATGACGGCCTTCTCGTCGATCCCGGTGAACCGCACCGACAGGCCCGGCTCGTACTCGTCGGGCAGACCGGTCTGGTGCAGGCCGATGACGCCGTTCTCCTGCTCGCCCACGCGCATCGCGAGGATCGAGCTGGTGCCGTGCGAGCTGATCGGGATCTTGTTCGAGGGCAGGATCGGCACCCCGCGCCACGTGTTGACCTTGGTGCCCTGGTAGTCCACCGGGGTCGGGTACAGGCCGCGCTGGTTGAGCTGGCGGCCGAACGCGGCGATCGTGCGCGGGTGCGCCAGGAAGAACGCGGTCTTGCGGCGCCTGCTGATCAGGTTGTCCATGTCGTCCGGCGTGACCGGGCCGGTGCGGGTGTGCAGCCGCTGCTTGAGGTCCGCGTTGTGCAGCAGCCCGAAGTCCGGGTTGTTCAGCAGCTCGTGCTCCTGCCGTTCCCGCAGCGCCTCCACCGTCAGCCGGAGCTGCTGCTGGAGCTGGTCCATCGGCTTGTTGTAGAGGTCCGCGACGCGGGTGTGGACCCGCAGCACGGTCTGGGCCACGCTCAGCTCGTACTCGCGCGGCGACAGCTCGTAGTCCACGAACGTGCCGGGCAGCTCCACCTCGCCCTCGTGGCCGGAGGACAGCTCGATGGACGCCTCACCGGCCCGGTTGCTCGGCTTGCCGGACCGCGCGACGAACGCCTCGATGTGCGCGCGCAGCGCGTCGGCCTGGCCGTTGAGCGCCCGCACCTCCCGCCACGGCAGGACGAGCACGATCACCGGCGTGACCGCCCTGACCGTGAACGGCCACTCGTCGACCGTGCCGGTGAGCACCTCGTCGCCGAAGTGGTCGCCGTCGGCGAGCACGCCGAGCGAGGTCTCCTCGCCGTACTGGCCGACACCGGTGGCGCTGACCTTGCCGTGCGCGATCAGCACGACCTCGTCGGCCGCGCGCCCGGCCTGGACGACCACCTCGCCCGCGGCGAACTCGCGCTGCTGGAACCGCTCGGCCAGCGCGGCGAGCACGCCGTCGTCGGCGAACTCGCGCAGCACCGGCAGCTCGCGCAGCTCCTGCGGCACCACCTTCACGGCGGTCCCGGTGCTGGTGAAGCTCACCCGCCCGTCGCCGACGGCGTAGGTGAGCCTGCGGTTCACCCGGTACGCGCCACCGCCCGCCTCGACCCACGGGAGCGCGCGCAGCAGCCACCGGGGGGTGATGCCCTGCATCTGCGGGACCGACTTGGTGGTCGACGCGAGGTTGCGCGCGGCCCTCGTGCTCAGGCTCGAAGGCGCCACGACCTCGTCGAGACCCGGATCTGTCACCGTCACGTGTGTTCCCATCTCCTGTCTTGCCTACGCCGGACGGACTCGACCGCTCTCAGCCCTCGCGCCCGATCTCGACGTTCTCCAGCACGCCGAGCGCGTCCGGGACCAGCACGGCCGCCGAGTAGTAGGCGCTGACCAGGTAGGAGATGACCGCCTTCTCGTCGATGCCCATGAACCGCACGGACAGGCCCGGCTGGTACTCGTCGGGCAGGCCGGTCTGGTGCAGGCCGACGACGCCCTGGTTCTGCTCGCCCGCGCGCATCAGCAGGATCGAGCTGGTGCGGGTGGCGCTGACGCCGATCTTGTTGCACGGCAGGATCGGGACGCCTCGCCACGAGGGGACCTGGTGGCCGCCGAGGTCGGTCGACGCCGGGTAGATGCCGACCCTGCTGCACTCGCGGCCGAACGCGGCGATGGCCCTCGGGTGGGCGAGGAAGTAGCTGGGCTCCTTCCACACCGTGGACAGCAGCTCGTCCATGTCGTCCGGGGTGGGCGGGCCGGAGCGGGTGTGGATGCGCTGGCTCAGGTCGGCGTTGTGCAGCAGGCCGAACTCGCGGTTGTTGATCAGCTCGTGCTCCTGGCGCTCGCGCAGCGCCTCGATGGTCAGGCGGAGCTGCTGCTCGACCTGGTCCATCGGCTGGTTGTAGAGGTCCGCGACGCGGCTGTGCACGCGCAGGACGGTCTGGGCGACGCTCAGCTCGTACTCGCGCGGGGACAGCTCGTAGTCGACGAACGTCGCGGGCAGCTCCACCTCGCCCTCGTGGCCCGAGGACATCTCGATGGCCGCTTCGCCGCTCTCGTCCCGCTTGGCGTTCTCGCCGCGCGCACGGGCGTGCTGGATGTGCTCGCGCAGGCCGCCCGCCGCGCCGTTCATCTCCTCGAACGAGTGCCAGTCCAGGGTCAGCACGGTGACGGGGGTGACCGCCTTGACGGTGAAGCCCCACTCGCCCTGCGGACCGGCCAGCACGTCGCCGCCGAAGTGGTCGCCGTCGGCGAGGACGCCGAGGGCGGTCGTGTCGCCGAACTCGCCGACGCCGATCTTGTTGACCTTGCCGTGCGCGATGAGGAACACCGCGTCCGCGCGCTGCCCGGACTCGACGATGAGGTCGCCGGGGGCGTACTCGCGCTGCACGAACTTGAGCGACAGCGCGGCGAGCACCGCGTCGTCGTCGAACCCGCGCAGCAGCGGGAGCTCGCACAGCTCCTGCGGGATCACCCGGATCTCGGACCCGGTGTTGGTGAACGTCACGCGGCCGTCGCCGACCGCGTAGCTCAGCCGCCGGTTGACCCGGTAGGCACCGCCCGCGGCCTGCACCCACGGCAGGACCTTGAGCAGCCACCGCGAGGATATGCCCTGCATCTGCGGCACGGACTTGGTCGTCGTCGCCAGGTTCCTGGCCGCGGCCGTCGCCAAGCTCGATTGCGCACGAGTCGCGTCCACGTCCGACGAGGGGTTGTCCGTCACAGTCACCCGTCATACCGCCTATCCGCTTGCGCGCCGTTCGGGGCGCGTAGTGGGAATCAATTCACGAACAATGGGATTGTTCGTTGCGGTGAGGACGTTAACCAGGCTCGACGTGTAGGCGGAAGCGGCCAAAACGGCGTCCTTCCATGGTGTGACCAGCGCTGTTGTCAGGCACACACGGTGTACATGGTGGACGGATCACACTATATCGGGTGAACTTCCCGGGTCGGCGCGAACGATG
Organism: Umezawaea sp.; assembly: GCF_057122925.1. Taxonomy (NCBI): domain Bacteria; kingdom Bacillati; phylum Actinomycetota; class Actinomycetes; order Pseudonocardiales; family Pseudonocardiaceae; genus Umezawaea; species Umezawaea sp. The sequence goes on from NZ_DBNGPQ010000157.1 coordinate 51,660, forward strand.
CGCGCCGACCCGGAGTGGTTAACTCCAATGCCCTAATGATGATCACTCTAAAGTGGGACTCAAGTCCGTGAATTGACCTGAGATGTCAGTGAATTTCTCGACCGTGGGAGAGAAGTTCCCACGGTCGATAAGCGCGGAAAGGCCTTACTTCCGCAATGCTGCGGAGAAAAGCGGCACCGCGTTCTTGATGGCGTAGGAGGTGCCGAGGGTCGATCCGCTGGAGAACGCGTCCGACAGGGCCTTGTCCTCCAGGATCACCAGGTGCCCGGCCTTCGCCGACGGGATGCCGTTGAGCACCGGGTCGGCCTTCAGCACGCCCGCGTCGGTGCCGATCGGGAAGATCACCGTGAGGTCGGAGTCGAGCAGGCCGAGCTGCTCGGTGGAGATGTCCACGTAGAACGTGCCCCCGGCCAGCGCGTCGATGTCCTTCTTGGTGCCGAAGCCCAGTTCCCTCATGAAGTCCACCCGGCTGTCGCCCGGCACGTAGGCGCCGTACTTGCCGCCGAAGAAGGCGCCGACCACGGCGGTCTTCCCGGCGAACGCCGCGGCGTCCTTGAACTCCTTCTCGACGCCCGCGATCAGCTCCGCGCCCTTCTCGGGCTTGCCGAGCGCCTTGGCGACCAGCTCGGTCTGCTGCCGCCAGGTCGTGCCGTAGGGGATGACGTCCTTGGGCGCGGCGATGGTCGGCGCGATCTTGGCCAGCGTCTCGTGGGTCTTCTGGTCGAGGTTCGAGCGGGTGTTGAGGATCAGGTCGGGCTGGAGCGCCGCCACGGCCTCGAAGCTCAGCTCCTGGGTGCCGAGGATCGTCGGGGCCTTCTCGTAGAGGCCCTTCGCCCACGGTCCGACGCCCTCGCCGCCGAACGCGAGCCAGTCGCTCGCGCCGACCGGCTGCACGCCCAGCGCCAGCGCCGTCTCGGCGTCCGACCAGCCGAGCGCGACCACGCGGGTCGGCGCCTTCTCGACGGTGACCTGGCCGAACGCCGTGTCGACGGTCACCGGGAACGCGGTGCCCGCGGCCCCGGACGTCCCGCCCGTCTCCGGCGTCGAGGCGCTGCCGCAGGCGGCCAGCGAAGCGGTCAGGATGGCTGTCAGGAGCCCGATGGCGGCGCGCTTCATGTTCACCCGTTCGTTCTAGTGTTTAGGTAAACCTAAGCTAACACGGTGGCCGGGTCGGCTGAGAATCCCCTGTGAAGTCCCCGTGAGGGGCACGATTCGGCGCGGCGTGCGCGTTGAAGGGGATGTACTGGCACGAAACGCCCCAACGAGGGGTCGTTCACAGAGGTGAGTGAGATGACAGCGTTCATGCAGTCCCCGTCGACGGTGAACATCCCGACGCTGCCCGAGGGATGGCCGATCGCTTCCTACAGCACCTACCAGGAGGCCCAGCGCGCGGTCGACCACCTCGCCGACAGCGCGTTCCCCGTGCAGGGCATCACCATCGTCGGCGTCGAGCCGATGCTGGTCGAACGCGTCGCGGGGCGCCTGACCTGGAGTCGCGTGCTCGGCAGTGCCGCGGCCTCCGGCGCGTGGCTCGGCCTGTTCGTAGGTCTGCTCCTCAGCCTGTTCACGCCGAACGCGGGGTTCGCGCCGATCCTGATCGGCCTGGTCGCCGGTGTCGTGTTCGGGATGGTGACCTCCGCCGCCCGCTACGCCGCGACGAGGGGGCAGCGCGACTTCGTGTCGACCAGCCAGGTCGTGGCGCGCCGCTACGACGTGCTGAGCATCCCGGCCAACGCCCAGCGGGGCCGCGACATGCTCGCCACCCTCGCGATGAAGGCCCCGCAGGCGAGCTGACCCGCCCGTAGAGTCCGGGTCATGACGGAGATCGGTGCGGTGGGTCTCGTTCTGCACCCGCGCAGGGACTGCGCCCAGGTGATCGGCACCATGGTCGACTGGGCGCGGTCCCGCGACATCAAGCTGTTCGGCGTCGAGTCGGAGGTGGAGCGCGCCAGGGGCGCGGTCTCCGCCGTCGACCCGGACGAACTCGCCGAACGGGTCGACCTGCTGGTCAGCCTCGGCGGCGACGGCACGATGCTGCGGGCCATGCGGCTCGGCATCCCGGACCGGACGCCGGTGCTCGGGGTGAACCTCGGCAAGCTCGGGTTCCTGGCCGAGATCGACCCGCCCGAGCTGTCCGACGCCCTGTGCGCCATCGACGAGCACCGCTACACCACCGAACCCCGCTCGGGCCTGCGCGCGGTGACCGGCGACAAGAACTCCGTCGCCTTCAACGACATCGCGCTCATCCGGGTGCCGGGCAACGGCATGGCCGCCGTGCGCCTGCACGTCGAGGGCCACCCGTTCGTCAGCTACTCCGCCGACGCCGTGGTCGTGGCCACGCCGACCGGCTCCACCGCGTACAGCTTCTCCGCGGGCGGCCCGATCGTCTCCCCGCGCGCCGAGGGCCTGCTGATCACCCCCGTCGCCCCGCACTCCACGTTCAACCGCGCGGTGTTCCTGTCCGGCGGCGAGAAGCTGGCGCTGGAGGTCACCGGCGGCGAACTGGGCGTCGAGGCCGACGGGCTGCTCATCGGCCACGTCGGCGCGGGCACCGTGATCGACATCGAGGTGCTGCCCGCCGCGGCGAAGGTCGTCCGGCTGGGCCGGACGACCTTCTACCAGCGCGCCCAGCGCAAGTTCGGGCTGAGCGGCTTCACGGCCGCGGACTAGCGCGGTGACCGCACGGCCACGTCGGCCGACGTGCGCGGCGCGGGCGGACCCGGTGCGGGCGGGTGGTCGAACCGCAGCGCGTCCAGGACGTGCGGCACGACGAGCTGCGGGAGGGTGGCCCGCCAGAACCGGCCGAGCCGGACCCGCAGGTCCTGCCTGGCGCTGAAGGCCTGCGACAGGAGCTGCGCGCCCAGCAGCCCCGAGACGACCTGCTCGGCGACGTGCCGCAGGACCAGCCCGCCGCGCAGCTCGCCCGCCCGGTCGGCGCGGCGCAGGACGTCCCTGACCACCGCCACCCACCCCATGAGCTGCCCCGCCGCGGTGCGGTCGAACAGCGCGCCCTCGTGCAGCAGCCGGGTGCCGACGCGGGCCGTCAGGTCGTGGTCGACCCGGTCGGCGAAGGCGTAGGACAGGTCGACCAGAGCCTGCGCGGGCCGCGTGCGGCCCGCCAGCACCTGGTCCGCGAGGTCGCGCCACAGCAGCGACTGCCGCTCGACCAGCGCGACCGCCAGCGCCTCCTTCGACGGGAAGTGGCAGTACAGCGCGCCCTTCGTCACGTTCGCCCCGGCGCACACCGCCTGGAGCCTCGCCCCCGCGAAGCCGTGCCGGTCGAACACCTCGGCCGCGGCGCGCAGCAGCCGACCGCGGGTGTCCGCCGCCTGGACCGCGCCGTCGGTCACGGCGACCACGTCCGCACGGCCCCGAGCGCCATCGCCACGGCGAGGGTGTCGTGCAGCAGCCAGCAGCCGTCGACCTCGCCGTCGTGGACCGACAGCGACAGCGAGAAGTCCGCGTCGACCACGTCGGACGTGCTCGTGGGCCGCCACCGCATCCGGCCGAGCACCGCGGCGTCCTCGCCGTCCACCAGGAGCCGGTGCACCGAGATCCCCTCCAGGTCGAGCGCGGAGAACGCGGAGAGGAAGAACGACTCGACCTCGCGGCGGGTGCGGATCCCGCTGGTCCACCGGGCGCTGGTCACGTCCGGCGCGCGCCATTCCACCTCGGGCGCGAAGAGGCGGGCCACCCCCGCCGCGTCGGTCGCGCCGAACCGGGCGAGCACGAGGTGGACCAGCTCCGCCGTGCTCGGTGATCTGGAGGTCAACGCTGTCTCCCCGTGGAGTGCGGGTGGTAGTAGGGGCGAGAACGGCCCGCAGCGGCGGGACATCCGATCCTGGCACAGTCCGCGGACGCGGCGTCGTACGCGGACGGGGGTGGCTGCGTCGTCCGGCGAATGGTGGTAGTGGCCCGGACCGGGGCGCCGCGCGCCCGCCGTTCCCACAGTTCCGGCGCTGGGCGCGCGGGGGCGTAAGTCCAGGCCGGACGGTCGTCCCGCGTCGTCCGCGACCGCGCGCCATCGCCCCCGGAGACGCGTGCCGTTGCTGCTTCCGGTCCAGCGTCGAAACGAGTCGGTTCGGGCGTGTCGCATTCGACGTCCGCGCCGGATCCCGTGGAGAAAACGATTGGTGAAGAAGAACACGTTCGATGTTCACCCGATCGAACCCTGCGCCGTTCCGGTGATTCCGGCCGTATTTTTTCCCACCCCGACTCCAGTTCGGCGGTGGTGGCCGGGACCTAGGTCACATGCCGGGGGTATCACCGATATGCGCGGCGATCACGGGGTGTGCGGAGCCCTCGGGCGCGGCAGGGTTTCAGGCCGTCAGGCCGCGGCGCTCGAATGGGCGACCGCACTCCAGCGAGGAGGAGAACAGACGTGTCCGGAACGCGGAGCCGAGGCGACTGCGTCGTCCCACCGATCACCGACCTCCTGCCGATGTGCAGGCGGTCGCGCGGACTCACCCAGTGCGACCTGGCCGCGAGGCTGTCGGAGGCGTCCGGCAACGACAGCGTCAGCAGGGAGGAGGTGTCCCGGTGGGAGCGTGGCAAGCGCATCCCCGGCCCGTACTGGCGGTCGTGGCTGAGCCAGGCGCTGGACCTGCCGCGCGACGACGTCGAGAGGTGGGCCGCGCAGGTCCGCAGCTCGCGCAGGAAAAGCCGGAACAGCACGTGACCGCATCCGTGGTGGCGCATTCCCAGATTTCCCCCGAACATCCGAAAATGGCCCCTTATGAACCCCGACCCCGTTCCCCGAGACTGGTGGTGATGGAGGAGACGGAATAGCGAGAACCGAATCCCACATCATGTCATCCGGTCTTCTGGAAAGGAAACGACAATGCGTCGAACGCTGATTGCCGCCGCTGCCATGGGCATGCTCGTCCTCGCTGGTGGTGGCGTTGCCGGTGCCGCCGACGAACCGACCGACATCACGCCCGCGGCCTCCGCCTCGGTGGTGGTCAACGAGGTGTCGGTGCGCGGTCCGAACGGGATGCTCGACGAGTTCATCGAGATCCGGAACATCAGCAACAACGCGATCGAGCTGACCGACTACCAGATCAAGGTCTACGACCAGCGCAACGTGCTCGTCAACACGATCGTCGTCCCCGAGGGCATCGTGCTCCAGCCCAGGGGGAACCTCGGCCAGTTCCTCGTGCTGACGAGCCAGAACTTCTCCGGCACGATCGTGGACGAGACCTACGTCGTGCCGACCGTCGCCAGCGGTGAGGGCCTCCCGAACCAGGGCGGCGTGGCGATCTTCAACCCGAACGGCGCGAAGATCGACGGCGTCGCGTTCTCCAGCGCGGTCACCGCGGCGCGCGAGGGCGCCGCGGCACTGCCCGAGACGCTCGTGTCCGAGCCGCTGGGCGCGTCGAGCGGTCGCGACATCCTGAGCACCGACACCGACAACAACCGCACGGACTTCGCGCTGCACCAGCGCACACCGGGCGCGATCAACTGACCGCGAGCCGGTCGGCCGAGTAGCGCGGCTGGTCGGCCGACCTGAGCACGCACCGAGGTGACGGGGCTCGGACCGCCCGAGAGCGGTCCGAGCCCCGTCGTGCGCGGCGGGAAGTCGCCCCCGGCGACTTCGCGCCCCGGAGATCTATTTCCCACTTGCCGACGCGACCTCATCCTCTGGAGACCCTGACTCCCCGGAGAGCGAGGTCGCCATGTCCCGTCGCCGTCCCCTGTCCTCACGGCACCGACTCCTGCCAGCCGTGCTCGCAACGGCGCTCGTCACAGCGCAACTCCTGGTCCCCCAGCAGCGCGCGGCCTCCGCCTCGGCGGCGCCGGGTGCCCCGCCCGGTGCCACCGCCTCCCACCGGGTCACCCTGCTCACCGGTGACGTCGTGGACTACGCGGAGCAGACCGACGGCACCCGGACGGCCCAGGTCGACGCCGCCCCCCGCGAGAACGGTCCGCCACCGGCGTTCCGCACGACGACCACGGCCGACGGCCTGCTCGTCGTCCCGGAGGACGCGCAGGCCCGCATCGACTCCGGGGCGCTCGACCCCGACCTGTTCAACGTCACGCGCCTGGTCGCCGAAGGCCTGGAGGACGGGCGCGCCACCACGATCCCGGTGATCACCGCCTACGCGGGCGACCTCGGCGCCGCCGCGCTGGACGCCAGGGCCGCGGACCTGCCCGCCGAGCGGCGGACGACGGTCGCGAGCGCGGGAGCCGTGGGCATGCGCGTCGCCAAGGACTCCGCCCCGGCGTTCTGGCGGACGCTCACGGCGGCACCGGAGTCGGCGTCCACACTGGACCGCGGTGTGGCGGCCGTGTCGCTGGACCGGCGCGTCCACGTGACCCTGGACCGGACGACCCGGCAGGTCGGAGCACCCGCCGCGTGGGAGAAGGGGCTGGACGGCACGGGGACGACCGTGGCCGTGGTGGACACCGGGATCGACGCGGGCCACCCCGACCTGGCGGGCGCGGTCGTCGACTCGGCCAACTTCACCGACGAGCCGGACGTGGTCGACCGCCACGGGCACGGCACGCACGTCGCGTCGATCGTCGCGGGCACCGGCGCCGCCTCCGGCGGCAGGTACCGCGGTGTCGCGCCGGGGGCGAAGCTGCTGGTGGCCAAGGTGTTCGACAGCACCGGCTACGGCGAGACCTCCCAGGTGATGGCGGGGATGGAGTGGGCGGCCGAGCGGGGCGCGGAGGTGGTCAACCTCAGCCTCGGCGCCGGCGTCACCGACGGGTCCGACCCGCTCAGCGCCCTGGTCGACGACCTGTCGCGGCGCACCGGCGCGCTCTTCGTGGTCGCGGCGGGCAACTCCGGCCCCGGCGACCGCACGGTGACCACGCCGGGCACCGCCGCGTCCGCGCTGACCGTCGGCGCGGTCGACCGCGACAACCGGATCGCCGGGTTCAGCGGCCGGGGACCGCGCTCGGGTGACGCGATGGTCAAACCGGAGGTCGTCGCGCCGGGCGTGGACGTGGTCGCGGCCCGCGCGGCGGACACGGCGATGGGCGCGCCCGTGGACGACCGCCACACGGCGGCCTCGGGCACCTCGATGGCGACGCCGCACGTGGCGGGCGCGGCGGCGATCCTGCACCAGCAGCACCCCGACTGGACCGGCTCGGTGCTGAAGGACGCGCTGGTGTCGAGCGCGCGGGACGTCGGCCTCGCCTGGTTCCAGCAGGGCTCCGGGCTGCTCGACGTGGCCAGGGCGGTCGAGCAGACCGCCATCGGGCCGCCGGTGCTGAACTTCGGCCGCAACGACCGCGTCGCGCAGGGCACCCCGCCCGTGCCGCGGACGCTGGAGTACACCAACCCCGGTGACGAGCCGCTGACCCTGGGTCTGTCGCTGTCCGCGAAGGCGTGGACGGGCGAGACCGCGCCCGCGGGCAGCCTGCGGCTGGCGTCGACCACGGTCGTGGTCCCGGCGAAGGGGAAGGCGGCCACGTCGCTGGTCCTCGACCCGGACGAGGGCGAGGCGGGCGTCTACGGGGGCGAGGTCGTCGCGTCCGACGGCGCCACGGTCCTGCGCACGCCGGTCAGCACCTACAACGCCCCCGAGCTGTTCAAGGTCGACGTCCGCGTGCTCGACTCCGCGGGCCGTCCCGCGGTGCGGGCGGGTGTGCAGCTCGTCGACGACTCGGCGGGCGCGGCCAGCCTCAACGACCCGTTCCGGGAGTCCGTCGACCGGCAGGTGGGCCTGGTGGACGGAGTGGGCAGCGCGGCCGTGCCCGCGGGGACCTACTCCGCGATCGGGTGGAGCAGCGAGAAGGGCGTCACCACCCGGACCTGGTCCGCGCTGCACAAGTCCGAAGTGGACGTCCGGGGGCCGACCTCGGTCACGCTCGACGCCAGGGGGACCGTCCCGGTGGGCGTCGTCGCGCCGACCCCGGTCGACCAGCGCGACCGCACGGTCATGCTGCGCCGCGTGCTGCCCGCGACCGGCGGCACGCCCGGCCACCTCAGCGAGACCGGTCTCGCGGCGGGTGCCACGAGCTGGCGGGTCCGCGCCACCCCCTCGCCCGCCACGAAGCGGGGCGCGATCTCGTTGCAGGACAGCGCCACCCTCCAGCGCGCGGCGGTGGAACTGGCGGTGGGCGGCGCGTCGGGGCCGCTGCTGCACCCGGAGTACGACGCCGGCGTCGTCGCGACCCGCTGGCCGGGCCAGCACGACGTCCCGCTGGTCTTCGGCGGACTCGGCACCCCCGAGGAGATCGCCCGCGCGAACGTGGCGGGCAAGGCGGTGCTGGTGCGCGTGCCGGTGCCGCCGGGAGCCGCCGACCCGGTCAACGCCGTGTTCACCGCGGCCACGGCGGCGGCCGGTACCGCGTCGGCGGCCGGGGCGGTCGCCGTCGTCTCCTACGTCGACGTGGACGGGGCGCTGACCGTGCCCGGACTGGCGAGCGCGGTCGTCCCGCACCTCTCGCTCGACCACGCCGAGGGCGCGGCGCTGCGGGCCAGGACCGACCGGGGGCCGACCTCGCTGTCGATCCGGGTGCACGCCGCCCCGGACGCGGTCTACCACCTCGCCCACCTCGACCCGAACGGCGTGCCGTCGAACCACCTGCACCGGCTGGACCGGTCGAGGATGGTGGCGTCCAAGGCGTTCTACCACGCCGAGAAGCCCGGTCTGACCGTGCAGAAGACGTGGTACCCGTTCGCGACCGGCCTGTGGAAGACCCAGATCGCGCAGCCCGTGCGCTACAGCGCCCCGGCCTCGTGGACGGAGTACACCGGTCCCGCCGACGAGCGGGTGGTGTGGAAGCGGGTCGTCACGCTGTCCGGCACCGACGACAAGAACAGGCGCGCCGCGCTGGCCGTGCTCCAGCAGAACGTCTACCGCGCGGGGGAGACCTCGCGCCCGGACGAGCACTGGTTCGGCGGGCCGATGCGCGGCACGGCGGTGGAACTGGCGCCCGACCACCCCGCGCGGTACCCGGCGACCGAGGCGGGCTGGAAGCTCCTGTGCACGGCCTGCCGGGGCGGCGAGGACCCCGACTTGTTCGTGCCCGCCCTCCAGTGGGGCGACGGGACCCCCGGCCACTACGCCAACCCCTACGAGAACGCCGCGCACTTCGCCACGACGAGGACGCGGGTGTTCCAGGGGGACGAGGAGGTCGTCGCGGTCAACGCCGGTGACCCGCTCGCGGTGTTCCCGCTGTACCGGCTGAGCCCGACGCCCACCACCTACCGGCTGGAGGTCGTGGAGGAGCAGAAGGCCCAGGCCCAGGTGGGCGCGCCGAGCGGGGTGCTGTTCCGGCTCGCACCGCGCACGGACACCACGTGGACGTTCCGGTCGCAGCGGCCCGCGGCGGGCGCGCCCCAGGGGTTCGCGTGCCGGGACGACGGACGGGTCTGCGCGTTCCAGCCGCTGGTGCGCCTCGACCTGCGGCTGCCGCTCGACCTGGGCAACCAGGCGCCCGCGGGCGGGGCGTACTCGTTCGACGTGGTCGCCGGGTCGCACTCCGGCGCGGTCGGCGGCGGACCGGTCGTGTCGCTGCGGACGGCGTACTCGACCGACGAGGGCGCCACGTGGCGGGACGCGGTCGCCTCGCCGCGCGGCGACGGGAGGTGGACGGTCACCGTCGTGCACCCGGCGCTCGCCGCGACCAGCGGGTACGTGTGGCTGCGGACCACCGCCCGCGACAGCGCGGGCAACACCGTGACGAGCACCGTGCGGCGGGCGTACGCGCTGACCGCTCCCGCGGGCGTCGCGGTGTCACCCGCGGCGCGGTAGGTCGCGCGAGGGGTGGGTCACCGACAGCGTGGCCCACCCCTTCGCCGACGCCCGGAGCCCGGCCTGGAACCGGGTGTCGGCGTCGAGGTGCGCCATCAGCGCCCGGAGCCTGCGCTGGAACGTCCGGTAGCTCAACCCGAGCTGCTTGGCGATGCTCCGGTCCGGCAGCCCGGTGGTGAGCAGGGCCAGCAGCCGCGCGTCCTCCGGCGGCAGCGCGTCGCCGTTCGCGGGCGGCGACCCCGGCAGCGCCAGGGGGATGGCCTGGGACCACAGGGCCGAGAACAACGCCCGGAGCGCGTCGAGCAGCGCGGACCGGTGCACCACGACCGCGCTGGTGATCGTCGGCCGGTCGGTGTGCAGCGGGATCAGCCCGAGGTGCCGGTCGGCGAGGATCATCTTCATCGGCGCCTCCGCCACGACCCGCGCCTCCTCGCCGAGCGCCAGCCCGGCCTCCAGGTCCGCCAGCAGGTCGTGCGCCTCCAGCGCCTGGTGGTCGTAGATGCCGAAGAACCCGACGCCCTCGCCGAGCAGGTCGCGCTCCACCGGGTGCAGCGCGCGCGGCGGCTGCGCGTACGGCGGCTTGTCGATGAACCGCACCTCGCCGCGCGCCGACCGCATGACCTGCTCGACGCGCCGCGAGATCTCCTCCGCGCCGTGCACCACCTCGACCAGCTCGGCGGGGTGCAGCCGGGTCATCGAGTCGACGTACCGGTCGTGCAGGTGGTCCGCGAACAGCCTGGCCCGCTTGAGCTCGCTCTCCCGCTCCACGAACAGCGCGCCGAGCGCGACGTCCGGCGGCACGGCGCGGAACCGCTCCGGCGGACCCGGCGACCGGGTGACGATCCCCTTGTCCAGCAGCCGCTTGAGCACGCGCCGCAGCCGCGACGGGGTGAACCCCACCTCCGCGCACAGTTCCGCGGTGGTCATCGGGTCGTGCTCGACGAGCACCTCGTACACCTGCTGGTCGGTCGGCGTCAGACCGAGGGAGCTGAGCATGCTGACGTCCTCGCCGGGCGCGGGTGAACCGACGGCCCAGTATCCGACGGTCCGCTCGTCGGACCACACCGCCGAACGTTGGACCGTCCGCTAGCGCGGCGTGAAGGTGACGGGCAGGGACAGCGGACCGCGCATGATGCCGCTGGGCACCCACTCCAGGTCGTCCAGCGGTACGGCCGGGGCCAGGTCGGGGATCCGGCGCAGCAGGGTCTCCAGCGCGACGGCCGCCTCCAGCCTGGCCAGGGGAGCGCCGAGGCAGTGGTGCACGCCGTACCCGAACGACAGGTGGCGCACGCCGCCGCGGGTCACGTCCAGCTCCGCCGGGTCGCCGCCACCGGGCACCGGGACGTCCCGGCTCGCCGACGACAGCGCCACCATCACGACCTCGCCGCGGCTGATGGCCGTGCCGCTCAGCTCCAGGTCCTCGTGGGCGTAGCGGGGTGTCGCGTGCTCGACCGACGAGTCGTGGCGCAGGAACTCCTCGACCGCGCCGGGCACGAGGTCGGGCCGCTCCCGGAGCAGGTCGGCCTGCTCCGGGGCGCGCAGCAGCGCCACGAGGGCGTTGCCGAGCAGGTTGACGGTGGTCTCGTGGCCCGCGACGACCAGCAGGACCGCGGTGCCGACCAGTTCGACCTCCGAGAGCCTGCCGTCGTCCCCGTCGCGCACGGCCACCAGCGCGGACAGCAGACCGTCGTCGGGGTTCTCCCGCTTGGCCGCCACCAGCTCGGCCAGGTAGCGGTTCAGGTTCGTCCCCGCCGCGCGCTGCACCTCCGACGGCGCGCCCAGCATGAGCGAGCTCCACGTCCGGAAGTCGGCGCGGTCGCGCTCCGGCACACCCAGCAGCTCCGAGATCACGGCCACCGGCAGGGGAGCGGTGAACGCCTCCACCAGGTCCGCCTCGCCCTCGGGGGCGAGCGCGTCCACCAGGTCGTCGGCGATCTCCTGGACGCGCGGGGCCAGTTCGCGCGTGCGGCCGGGGCTGAACGCGCCCGCGACCAGCCGTCGCAGCCGGGTGTGGTCCGGCGGGTCGGCCATCAGCATGTTGCCGCCCAGGCCGACACCGGTCCGGTGGCTCGTGTAGCCCGCCGCGTCGAGCAGTTCCAGCGAGGGCTCGGGGTCCTTGAGCAGCGCCGGGTGCAGGAGCGCCTCCTGCGCGGCGGCGTGGCCGACCACCAGCCAGCCCTCGATGCCGTTGGAGAAGCGCGAGCGGTGCACCGGTCCCCGCTTCCGCAGCTCGGCGTAGCGGGCGGGCGCCGCCGCCTTGAACTCGGCCGTGATCGTCACGAGCTCGGTCATCCGGATCCCCCTGGTCCACGGTGGCGAACCACGCCACGGTACGGGGGAGGCCGTCCCGGCGGACGGCGCCGAAAGGGTGGTTCAGCCGAGCCGGGTGCCCGCGGTCTCCGGTGGGGACCCCGTCCGGTTCGCCTCGTCGGTGGACGACGGCGGGGCGTCGACGACCGGGTCCTCGGACACCGCCGTCCACGTGCCGGGGCCGCACCAGACCCGCACCGCCGTGACCGCGCCGTCGTCGGCGACCGTGACGGCGTCGGGGCCGACGCCCCCACCTCGCCCACGACGTCCGGCTTGGACGACCGATCGGGGTCGTCCCACTGGCCGACCACCGGCGGTCCCCGCGCGCAGGGGAGGTTCAGGCGGTGAGGCCGGTGCCCAGCACGTGGGTGCCCCTGGCGGTCAGCCGGCGGGGACGCGGTGGCCGAGCGCGGCCGGGCCCGCCGGCTCGACGAGGCCGATCCGCGCCAGGCGGGTGGCGGCGACCTGGTCGCAGCACGCGATGCCGTCGACGAACAGGTCGGGTTCGCTGCCGGGGGCCATCGTGACGCGGCCCGCGGCCACGGCGCGCAGGAGGGCGATGTCCCGGTGGGACGGAGGTGCGTCGATCACGGCGATCGTCTCGCACCGGGGTGGTGCGCCGGTTCGGAACACCGAGGAAAACCCGAGGGCCCCGTCCCCGACCGGGGATGGGGCCCCGAACTGACCGCGAGCACACCGGAGTCGGCCCGTTCGTCCCCTCCACGGGGACGAACGCCGCCTACACGCGTTCGGCGGGCACCCGCTCCGGTTTCGGGTTCTCGTCCTCCCGGTCGAGCATCGTGGCCTCGTCGAACGGGTCCGCGCCGGTGAACACGCGTTCGGCCTGCTGCTTGTCGAACTCGCCGACCCAGTTGCCGATGAGGACGGTGGCGACGGCGTTGCCCGCGAAGTTCGTCAGCGCCCGCGCCTCGGACATGAAGCGGTCGATGCCGACGATGAGGCCGACGCCGTCCACGAGTTCCGGCCGGTGGGCCTGGAGGCCGCCCGCCAGGGTCGCGAGGCCGGCGCCGCTGACGCCCGCCGCGCCCTTCGACGCGATGATCATGAACAGCAGCAGCGAGATCTGCTCGCCGATCTGGAGCGGTGTGCCGAGCGCGTCGGCGATGAAGATCGACGCCATGGTCAGGTAGATCGCGGTGCCGTCGAGGTTGAACGAGTAGCCGGTCGGCACGGTGATGCCGACGACCGGCCGCGAGACGCCGAGGTGCTCCATCTTGGCGATCAGGCGGGGCAGGGCCGATTCCGACGACGAGGTGGAGACGATGAGCAGGAACTCGCGGCCCAGGTAGCGCAGCAGGTTCAGGATGTTCACGCCGGAGCCGAACTTCAGCACCAGGCCGAGGATGACGAGCACGAAGATGAAGCACGTGATGTAGAAGCCCAGCATGATCTGCAACAGGCTGGCCAGCGCCTTCCAGCCGGTCTCGCCGACGACCGCGGCGATGGCGCCGAACGCGCCGATCGGGGCGGCCCACATGATCATGGCCAGCACGCGGAACACCAGGCGTTCGAAGTGCTTCACGCCGCGCAGGATCGCGTCGCCCGACGCGCCGAGCTTGGGGATGGCGAAGCCGATCAGGAGCGCCACGAACAGCGTCTGGAGGACGTTGCCCGCCGTCAGCGGCGACACGAGCGTCTCGGGGATGATGCCCAGCAGGAACTCGGTCGTGGACTGCGCCTCGGCGCCCGCGGCCTTCGTGCCCGCCGCCTTGGCCGACTCGGACAGGTTCAGGCCCTCGCCCGGCTTGATGATGTTGCCGACGACCAGGCCGATGGCGAGCGCGAACGTCGACATCACCATGAAGTAGCCGAGGGCGAGGCCGCCGACCTTGCCGACCGTGGCAGCCTTCCTGATGGAGCCGACGCCGAGCACGATCGTGCAGAAGATGACCGGCGCGATCATCATCTTGATCAGCGAGACGAACCCGGTGCCCACCGGCTTCAGGGCGACGCCGAGCTTCGGGAACACGAAGCCGACGAGGATGCCGAGCAGCACGGCGACGATCACCGCGATGTAGAGGTAGTGCGTCCGGTCGCGCTTCGGCGCGCTTGCCGTGTCTGACATGTGTGGGGCCTCCCGACCGCCTCGACGTGCGCGACCGCACGTGTCGTGACGGGGCGATCTTCCTCCACGGACGGGTGCCCCGCAGCGGTCGTCGGTCTCGTTTGGGGCCGTGGCGGGCGCCTGTGCGCTCAGCACTATTGCTTCAGTGTTGACCAAAATGAAGTTGTGCGAACCATCCTCACGTGCCGGTCCGAAGCACAGGAGGGGAACCGGACGACCGCTCCCGAGGTCCAACGCGCGCGGTGCGGGACGGCGTTGAGCCATCCGGAGCAGTGGCACGAAGTTGTCGTACCAGCGGGTTAGCATCCCCGCCGTCGAGGGAGGGCCTGATGGGTGTGGGGCAGCGCCTGGCGAGAGCCGGGCGGCGGGTGGTGGGCAGCGGCGGTCGCGAGTCCGCGAGCTTCGGGGCGGCGCTGGTGGGCGTGGTGCTCCTGGCGGGAGCCGCGTTCGGCAACGGCATCTCGCGCACCGCGGTGTCCGTGTCGGACGGGCTCACCTGGCTGGGTGACGACGAGCGCGGCGAGGTCGTGCAGGTCAACCCCAGCTCCGGCAAGCCGCAGACCCGTCTCCAGATCAGCGGCGGCGACGCCCAGCTGGAGATCGCGCAGGACGACGGCACGCTCGTCGTGCTCGACCGGCGCACCGGCCAGATCACCGTGATCGACCTGTCCACGCTGCTGGCCAGCGGCAGGCGGCAGGCACCGGCGGGCGCGTCCGCCAAGGTGCTCATCGCGCAGGGCCGCGTGTTCGTGGTCGACCGCGCCGCGGGCACGATCCACAACGCCGACCCCGTGACGCTCGCCGACGTCGGCGCGCCCTGGTCGGCCGGTCAGCCGCTCGCCGACGTCGTGGTCGACGACAGCGGCGTGGTGTGGGCCGTCGACCACGGCGGCAACCTGCACGCGCTGGAGTGGTCGGACGACGACGAGCGGTTCGTGGAGAAGTCCGCGAGGCCCGTTCCCGGAGCGGGTCCGCGCACGGCGCTCGTGCCGCACGAGACGGGTGTGACGCTGCTGGGCCTCGAAGGCGGTGTGGTCGTCCAGGACGGCACCGGGCAGGCGCTGTCGGTGATGACGGTGACGCTCAGCGGGGACGTGCTGGCCGCGACCGCCAGCCCGAGCGACCTCGTGCCCGCCGCGGTGCCGGACTCCGGGGTGGTGGTGCTGGTCAGCGGTGACGAGGTGATCCGCGTCGACGTCGCGGACCTCGGCTGCGCGAAGCCCGGCCGTCCCGCGGTGTTCCGCGGCAAGGTCTACGTGCCGTGCCACGGGGCGGGCAAGGTCGTCGTGCTCGACGGCGAGGGCCGCAGGTCCGGCGACGACGTGCTCACCCGGGGGTCGGGCGACCCTGAGCTGGTGTTCGACGACGGCAAGCTGTTCATCAACACCCCCGGCGCGTCGCAGGGCGTGATCGTGGACGCCGACGGCAGCACCCGGTCCGTGACGGTCCGCAGCCCGGACCTGGCCGTGACCGACCCGGACCGCGAGCCGCTGCCGACCGTGCCCCCGCCCCCGCCGCCGAGGCCGGAGGAGCTGCCGAGGACCACGCGCACCAACGGCAACGGCAACGGCAACGGCAACGGCGACCAGCCGCCCGCCACGACGACCACGGTGGTGGCGCCCCCGACGACGACGGGATCGGTCGTCGGCGGTGCGCCCGGCAGGCCGCCGGGCGTCTCGGTGTCGCTGAAGAGCCGCGACGCGTCGGCGCTGGTGATCACGGTGTCCTGGGGCGCGGTCGCGCCGGTCACCGGGTACACCGTGACCGCGAGCGGCGGGTTCAGCGGCGGCAGCCGGTCCGCGCAGGTGGCCGGTACCAGCACCGACCTGTCGATCCCGTGCGGTGGCAGCACGTTCTGCTCGTCGGGGAGCCTGGACGTGTCCGTGACGGCGTACGGGGACGCGGGCACCAGCGCCGCGGCCACGGCGTCGTGGAGCGTCCCGCCGGCGGGCACGACGCAGCCGCCACCGCCGGTGGTCACGACGACGACCCAGCCCCCGCCTCCGCCGGTGGTCACGACGACCACGGAGCCCCCGCCGCCCCCGGTGGTGACCACGACCGAACCCCCGCCGCCGCCGTCGCTGCCGTCGGCGGGCGCGGCGGTGATCACCTCGATCACGGGTGGTATCGCCTCCTACACCAAGACCGTGAACATGGCCTGGCCCGCGGACTGGGCGAGCCACAACGGGTCGTGCGAGGTCGTCAACACCACCCACGGCTTCAGCACGCCCATCGCGTGCGGGACGACGTCGACGACGATCGACGCGGACATCGGCCCCAACCGGATCGTGGTCCGGGCGTACGCGGCCGGTGGCGGCGCGTCGGTCGACTCGGCGCCGAAGAGCTCGCCCGTGCGGGAGACGGAGCCGTGCCCCCGGCAGCCGTGCCAGATCCCGCGCAGCGCACCCGAGGCGCCCGAGTCCGCTCCCGCGGGCGCGGGTGGGCTCGGCCTGATCGCCGTGGCGGCGCTGCTGCGCGTCGGCCGTCGGCACGACGACGAGGAGGGCGGGGTCCGGTGACGACTCTGGAGAGCACGGCCATCGGCGAGGACGAGATCGCGGCGTTCCGGGCGCTGCACACCCGGCTGGGTGATGCGGTGGAGACGGCCGTGCGCGGCAAGCGCGACGTGGTCGACCTCGTGCTGGTGTCGATGTTCGCGGGTGGCCACGTGCTGCTGGAGGACGTGCCGGGCACCGGGAAGACGACGCTGGCGCGGGCCGTGGCGGGTGCGCTCGGAGGGGTGTCGCGGCGGGTGCAGTTCACGCCGGACCTGCTGCCGTCGGACGTGACCGGCACGTCGGTGTTCGACCCGCAGACCGCGGAGGTCCGGTTCCGGCCGGGCCCGGTGTTCGCGAACGTCGTGCTGGCCGACGAGATCAACCGCGCGGCGGCGAAGACGCAGTCGGCGCTGCTGGAGGTGATGGAGGAGCACACGGTCACGGTCGACGGCGTCGGCCACGCCGTGCCCGCGCCGTTCCTCGTGGTCGCCACGCAGAACCCGATCGACCTCGACGGCACCTACCGGCTGCCGGAGGCGCAGCTCGACCGGTTCATGATCCGCATCTCCATCGGCTACCCGGACGTCGAGCACGAGCTGGACGTCCTGCGGCCTGGTAGCGGGGCGGGCCGGGTCGGCGCGGTGCCGACGGTGAGCAACCCGCACGAGGTCGCCGCGCACGGGCGCAGGCTGTCGCTGCTGCACGTGGCCGACCCGATCCTGCGCTACATCGGTGAGCTGGGCACCGCGACCCGTGCGGACCCCCGGCTGCGGCTGGGGGCGAGCACCCGCGGCCTGCGGGCGCTGGTGCGCTGCGTGCAGGTGCACGCCGCCGCGCGCGGCAGGCACTTCGCCGTTCCCGGTGACGTGCAGGAGCTGGCCGTTCCCGTGCTGGCGCACCGGTTGGTGCTCACCAGGGAGGCGCAGCTGGCGGGCACGACGACCGCGGAGGTCCTCGCGGAGGTGCTGTCCGGTGTGGACGTCCCCCGTCCGGAAACCCGATGAGACTCACCGCGCGCGGCGCCGGGACCCTGGTGCTGGGCGTCGTGCTCGCGGGCCTCGGGCTGTGGTGGCGCTACCCCGGTGTGGCCGCGCTGGGGTTCGCGCTGGTGCTGCTGGTGGTGGCCGGTGCGGTGTCGGTGCGCACGGCCGTGCCGGTCGAGGCGTCCCGCAGCGTGCGGCCCCGCACGGTGCAGCGGCTGGCCGGGTGCACCGGGCGGGTGGAGCTGGTGAACCCCGGCAAGCGCCTGCCGGTCGTGCTCGACGCGACGGACCACGTGGCGGGCGAGCCGATGCCGGTGGACGTGCCGCTGCTGGCGGCGGGGGAGCGCACGGCGGTGGAGTACCCGATCCCGACGGACCGCCGCGGTGTGCTGCGCGTCGGGCCGCTCACGTTGCACCGCAGGGGTTTCGCGGGGCTGGCGGTGGCGAGGTCGGTGCTGGGCGAGGTGATCGACGTGCGGGTGGTGCCGCGGGTGCTGCCGGTGCGCGGCCTGCCCGGTGGGGTGCGGCGCGGGCACGTCGGCGCGGACGAGCGCGTGGAGAGCGGCGGCACGGACCTGGTGGGGCTGCGGGAGTACGTGGCCGGTGACGACCTGCGCAGGCTGCACTGGGCGACCACCGCGCGCACCGGGACGCTGATGGTCCGCGAGGACGCGGACCCGGCGCTGCCGCACCTCGCGGTGGTGCTGGACGACAACGCGGCGGCGTACCCGGACCCGGCGTCGTTCGAGGACGCCGTGGAGGTGGCGGCGTCGCTGGTCGGCGCGGCGGTCGAGAGCGGGCACCCGGTGCGGCTGCTGACGTCGTCGGGCTCGGTCGACGTGTCCGTGGTCGACGAGCCGTCGCTCGCGCTGGCGGCGTTGGCGGACCTGGACGTGACCGGGGTGACGAGGTCGGTGGGGCTGCGGGACCTGGACGTGGTGGCGGTGGTGTGCGGCGACTCGTCGGACCTGCGGACGCTGCTGCTGGAGGTCGGCCGGGCGGCGTTCGGGGTGGTGCTGGCCGTGGCGCCCGAGGAACCCGTGTCCGCGGTCGGCTCGGTGCTGGTGCTGCGCGCGCCGAAGGCGGACGACCTGGTGGCGGCGTGGAACACGGTGGTGGCGCGGTGACGGGCCCGTGCTTCGTCCGCGCCGGACGCGGAGATGTGGTGGTGGCGCGGTGGTGAGGCTCGGGTGGGCGGCGCTGGTGGTGCTGGTGGCCGCCGTGCACCTCGGTGCGGGGTGGCAGGGCGTGCTGCCCCGGCTGGTGTTCGCGGGGGCGGTGCTGGTGGCGTTCGCGTGCCTGCCGCTGGTGCGGAGGGCGCGGGTGTCCGTGGTGCCGGTGCTGGGGTTCGCGCTGGCGGGTGCGTACCTCGTGGCCCGGTCCGACGACACGGCGCCGGTGTCGGTGCTGCTGGACCTGCTGCCGCGGCTGCTGAGCGCCGCGCGCCCGGCGCCCGCGACGCCGACGCTGCTCGTGCCGGGGGCGCTGCTGGTGTTCCTGGTGGCGTTGGGCGTGGCGATGGCGAGGTCGTTGTTCGCGCCCGTGCTGGGGGCGGTCGTGCTGTACACCGCGACGGCGCTGCTGACGGCGGGGCGGGCCGACCCGCACGGCGTGGTCGCGCTGGCGCTGGTGCTGCTGGTCGTGCTGGGCTGGCTGCTGGTCGACCGCCGCGAGTCGGGGCGGCCGATCCCGGTCGGGCGGCCCGCCGCCGTGCTCGGGGTGCTGGGCGCGGTGACGTTGACGGCGTCGGTCCTGCCGGGAGCCGGGGCGTTCGAGCCGCGCGAGCTGGTGCGTCCGCCGATCTCGGACGTGGCGGTGACGAGTCCGTTGCCGCGCTTGGCGTTCTGGGCCGGGATCGGGGACACGGAGCTGCTGCGGGTGCGCGGTCCGGAACGGCCGCTGCGGCTCGTGGCGCTGGGTGACTACAACGGGGCGACCTGGCGGGCGGCGTCGCTGTACGGGCCGATCGGCGCGGTCGCCGAGCCGGACCTGCCGCCGGGTGCCCGCGTCGCGGAGTCGACGATCGACGTGACGGTCGGCGCGCTGGGCGGCACGTGGCTGCCTGCCGTCGGCAGGCCCACCGCGGTCAGCCTGGACGGCGCCGCCGTGGACACCGACTCGGGGTCGCTGGTGCTGCCGGGGGAGCTGTCCGCCGGGCTGCGGTACGAGATGAGCGGCACCGTGGACACCCCGGCCGACCAGGACCTCGCGACGGCGTCCGTGCCGAGCGGGCCGCAGGTGCGGCGGTACGTGGCGCTGCCGGGGCTGCCGTCGACGCTGGCGGAGTACGCGCGCAAGGCCGTCGCGGGGGCGAAGACCCCGTACGAGCAGGCGGTGGCGATCGAGCAGGTGGTCCGGCTGGACCGCAAGCCCGACGTGGAGGCGCCGGTCGGGTCGTCGTACGCGCGGCTGGAGACGTTCCTGTTCGGCGCGGAGGGCCAGTCGGGTGCGAACGCGGGCACGGCCGAGCAGTTCGCGTCGGCGTTCGCGGTCCTCGGCCGCGCGGTCGGGTTGCCGACGCGCGTGGTCGTGGGGTTCCAGCCGGTCCCGGAAGGCCCGGACGGCGTGCGGGTGGTGCGGGGCAGCGACGCGACGGCGTGGCCCGAGGTGTACTTCTCCGGTTGGGGCTGGGTGCCGTTCGACCCGGTGTCCGGCACGGGGTCCGGTCCGAGCCCGGCGTCGAAGCGCGAGGTGCTCGACCGCCTGGCGTCGGTGACCGCGACACCGACCACGCCGCAGTCCGCGCCCCCGCCGCCACCGCTGGCGCAGCCCACCGCGCCGGTCGCGGCAGCGCCGTCGGCGGAGTCCGGTCCGCCGTTCGCGCTGCTCGCGATCCCGTTGGTGCCGCTGGTGGTGCTGCTGGCGCTGCGCGGAGGCCGCCGCCTGCGGCTGAGCCGCGCCGGTGCCCCCGGCGCGTGGGCGTACGTGCTGGACTCGCTGCAACTGGCGGGCCGCACACCGCGGCGCGACCGGTCGGCGCCGGACGTCGCGCGGGACGTGGCCGCGTTCGCCCCGACCGCGGTGCCGCTGGCGGCGCTGGCCGACCGGGCGGCGTTCGGGCCCGCGCCGACGAGTGACCCGGAGGCGTGGAGGCTGGCGGTGGAGGTGCGGAAGGGCCTGCGGCGCGTGGTGCCGTGGTACCGGCGGCTGTTCTGGTCGGTCGACCCGCGACCCCTGCGGCGGCGTTAGGTGCTGTGCGGGGTTCGGGTCGTGTGGTGGGGGTCGGGGTCGTCAACCACGTGATCGCCGCGCGCGGGCGTCACCCGGCCTCGCAGCTCTCTGGTGACTCGTCCTGTCGTGTGGCCGGGCCTCGCCACGTCCTGGTTCTCCGGAAGCGGCGTTCGACGGCGTTGCGTGGTGGGGAGAGCGCGGG